>NC_002689.2:1500000-1584804 GCF_000011185.1 Thermoplasma volcanium GSS1
TCTTTGAAGTGTGAGTTGTTCCTCATTTCTATCACTGTTAAATAAACTTCAGTTTAGTAAAGTTAACTTCATATTTAATCCTTGGCTGCAACGTAGCATCAAAATGTTCTTTCAATGAGGCCATTAAATATGGCGCCGAGAATGAATGCTATGATAAATCATCCCATGCTATGAACAATTTGACAAATGCAATAACGCAACATTTTTCAGACGTAATAACACTCCGCACGACGATTAAGATGATTGGCAATTCTCAGCAAAGTGGAGGCAGAAAAAAACTTTTCGCATTAATCACAGCTCTTGTTATAGTTATTGTCGTACTTGCCGTGCTAGATTTCTATCATCCTGCACCTGCCAGCGCCTCTGCAACTTCTCCCTCGTTCTCCAGCCAAGCTAAAGTATGGTCACCGTTTAATATTACAATCAAAACATCGACCGCTTTTTCTAAAATCAACGTGTTTTTCGGGGATGGCACTGAATCCACCATCGACTATAACGGATCCAACATAGTCAAAATCGAACACATTTACGAAAGCCCTGGCATAGCCTTTGTATTTTATACAGTAGACTTCCCAGACGGATACATTTATTCTTCTACAGATTCTTTGATAAAAGTAACTGTACTGCCCTCTCCTTCCTACATAAACAGCAGAGAATCCCTTGGTGTTATATCTTATAATACCTCCCTGTCATCAAAACCCGAGGTTCCAGGCGAAGCCATATTCTCACCTGGTTCTCATGTTGCAATAGCTGCAGGTTACCAGAATGAACCAATGAACTCTTCGTACATGATAGTAAAGCAGGTCGTTGATATAGCCTACGGCCAATTTAAGCCTATTACTATAAATTATCTGTGGAATTCATCGGCTTCTGCTTACGAGGAACCGGTCTATTACTATAACGTTACGTTTAATTCACCAGGTCTGTATCCTGTGATCCTGTATACATACACAGCTAAGGTTAATTCAACCACAGGCATTGTATCTGGAAGTTATCAAGTTTCATCTGTATTCTACGACATAGCCGTATTTTCAAGGGCATCCATAGAGCAATCTTCAACAGTATTTGTATATCTATCGGCTGCAGTTGGAGGGCCAACTTCGCTTGATCCGGATGTAGACTATGGTGTAAACGGATACCAGATAACACTAAATACACTTCAGACCTTAGTAACATGGAACGGATCATCTTCAACTACATTCGTCCCGCAGCTCGCTTCTCAGCTCCCATCAACAACTAACGGCGGCATAAATACGAATTACAAGAATTACACTGTGCACGCCCCATGGGGAATTAGCTACACAGTTCACATAAAGCCCTATGAAAACTACACTTTCCACATAAGGTCTAACGCTACATGGCAGAACGGGCAGCCTGTAACAGCATGGGATGTTGAGTATTCAATAGCCAGGTCGCTGCTATTTGTAGATGGATCGCCAAGTACTCCCGGATGGATAAGGGCCCAGTACCTGCTTCCTGGAAACTATTATACCTCTAACACGTTCTGGAACATAACCCAGAACATTACTGTAAATAATGCAACTAACAATATAACGTTCCACTTCCAGGAACCATTGAGCCCGGTTCTTGTATTCAATATATTCGCTGCTATAGGAGGTGAAATACTTGATCCGCAGTGGCTACAGGAGCATGGTGCTGGGATACCTTGGTCACCGGAGGGTTTCAAAGAGTATCAGACTGAGGGGAACGCTGGTTCTTACGATGAATACGTTGAGCATAACGTCTTTGCAGACGGGCCGTACGAAATAGCTTACCAAGTTCCAAGCAGTACTATAGTGCTAATTAAAAATCCATACTTTAGCCCACCTGGGCCATGGTATCCAGCTCCAAAGATAGGGGAAATAATCATAGAATATATATCGAGTACTTCTACACGCGTACTTGCGATGAAATCGCAGCACGCGTCTGCAATATCGATACCAACCTCCTATTGGTCCGAGGTCGAATCACTTGAAAAACAAGGGATTGCGAAAGTCTATCCATTTAATATGCTCGGGATCTATTATTACGCTTTTAATTTCAACATAAACTCATCAATATTGGATATATATTACCACGGTGCAAATGTCCCTGAATATCTCTTCACAAGCCTCAACGCAAGGAGGGCCTTTGCCTATGCATACCCATACCAGCAGTACCTGGACTACGATGTAGGCAATGCAATATACAACATTACATTTGGCGAAAGGTATGCCGGTGTGCTCGCAAAAGGCATGTTGGGCTATCAATCAATAGGTGAATTAAACAATACAACTACAGGAGTGCCATACTTTAGCCTTTCCATCGCAGCAAGGTATTGGTCTCACGTTAACCTGTCTAAGTACGGTATTACCGAAAGTAGTGGAAAATATTTATTTGACGGCAAGCCGCTCGTAATACCAATATTCGTATTTGCTGGTGATAGCGTAGACCTGGCAGGAGCTACACTCTGGGGGCAATACCTTTCAGAAATTATCCAAGGAGCTTCATTCCCAGTTATACCAGTAAGTGACAGTGAATTTTCAGGCTTTCTTGTCAACGGCCAGAATCCTATGCCGATATATCTTGCTACTTGGTTCCCAGACTATCCGTATCCATCAGACTATTTATACTCGTTAGCATATCCTTCCAATGGTACATTTATACCTGGATCAAACTCATTCATACCTCAGACTTTCTTAACTACCGGACACATGAACCAATACAGAAACGTTACACTTATGGAGACGTACTATGAAGAAGCTTTCTCGGCCACTAACTTAACTATAGCGATAAACTACTACCATAAGATGAACGAAATGCTAGTAAACATGACCGAATTGGTTTACGTACAACAGGTCAACGGGTTCTGGGTGGTCTCTCCGAACCTTAACTCAACTGCTATAACACGCTATCAAGAAAACGTAATGTTTGCAAGTGGCGGCGATTTACTTTTCAACTATCTTTATTTCTCATAAAATTAATTAAAAAAAGTATTATAATTTTTATATTAGTTACACGGAATTCACTCGTTTTACTCTACATTTTCATTCGAAGGGGCAATTGCAGTCTTCTTTGTTCGTGCATAGGAAACAAGAGGTATCAATGCCAAAACCGAGAGTGATGCTACCATCATCAAATAGAAGGATGTTGCGCTGTATAGGTTTATCCCCGAAGCAGTTATTATAATAGAGGAAGACTTTACACTGGAAAAGGCCGAAACGAATAGTGGAAAGATCGATATGCCAATTATCAGAGACATGTTCCTGAGTGTGAACAATGAGCTGTTTGCTATTCCTCTGAATTTTGGCCCAGCAGCATCTACCACCATTGTTGTAGACGGGGCCCAAAACATAGACCCGCCGAATCCAGCTATGAACAGGTAGACAGGTATAAGCTTCATCGTGTAGGCAGCCATAAATATTCCAAAAGCCTGCATGACCAAGCCTGCACCCAGCAAAAGAGGGCCACGCCCAGTACGGTCGTAGAGCATGCCGCTAAGCGGGTTGGAAATCATAGATGCAAGCGGATACGTAAAGAGGAAAAGCGCAGCAGTCAGTGAGCTGTAATGCAGTGATATTTGAAGGTACATGCTTAGAGCGTATAGGACGCCAAAGAATGATAAAGCCTGGAGGGTTGAAGCTATGGATATCCTAACATAGTTCTTGTTATGCAAGAGCTCTGAAGGTATGATTGAGGATCTTCTTTGTGTGATTATAAATATTGGAAACATTATTGCAGCTGCAGCCAGGTAATAGAAGTTTATGAAAGATATGCCTATTGTCAAGGGGATCAGGAAGGCACTCAATCCTAAGAGCGGAATTGGATTAAATCTCTTTGCACGTTCCTTCTGGTACTTTGGTATCCTTATTAAGCCAAGGGCGAATGCCACCACACCTATGGGCACGTTTATAAGGAACACGTATCGCCAATCGTAGAGAACAAGGTATCCTCCTAATACTGGGCCAACCAAAGTCCCTATGGCCCAAGAAATTGAATTTATTCCCACTGCCTTCCCCCTTTCCTGAGGCGGAAAGGCATCCAAAAGGATTGGTATACCCACTGCACTTAGGAAACCCGCACCGATACCTTCAACAAAACGGAATATTATTGCAATAATTATTGTCGGCGAAACAGCAATTATTAAAGAGGAAAAACCAAATATAAGGAAGCCTGCCAAATATAAAGCCTTCTTTCCTACCTTCCTCATTATGTCACTGCTGGGTATCATAAATACTGTTGACGATAATATGTAAGACACCACTATCCAGGATAGGGAGGAAACATTTGCAGAGAAATAGCTCCCCATGCTAGGAAGAGCCAGGAACACTATAGTCGAGTCTATAGCCGCCATTAGGGATCCCAGTGTTGTAATAGATAATACAAAATATTTTCTGTTGTAATTTTGAATCATTATAAATTAGGTATTGCCTCTAAAGATATATATTTTACCTCTAAAGTTTATTCCGTGCTTGCAATAAAAAATAAGAGTGTACAAGATGCCCGTGCTTTTTCTATCTCACTGTACCTCTATAGATTTAGTCGTAAATGAAGTAGGTGCAGTGAACTGTATTATTGCCGGAGTTCCTGTTTCCGGCGTTACCTGCCCCGAGACTACTGAATCCTGTGTTATGTTCGATCCAAAGGTGTTCGTTACGTTAATTATTATGGCAGCTGAATCGCCAACCGACAGCACAGGGTAATGCCTGGTAAGTGAATGTGATGGGTCAAAGTTAACTATAACTCCAAAGCTGGTCGGATTCCTATTCTTCGCTGAAAGTTCAGACCACACTGGAAGCGAGAACAGATTCGCTGAACCTGAACCCGCTATGTCCGCAAATACGCTTGAATTGTAAACTAATACCGCCGTAACGCCTCCTACTGTAAGCGTTACGGTTGTGTTGGCAAGGTCGACCGGCGTACCACCAGAGCTTATTGACACGAAGATAGCGAGATACGATATCCCACCGCTCTCTGGCGGAGATGCATTGTCATAGCCTATTATCTGATTTATAATAACGCCGGTCGACACCTGCTGTATGGTAGTAGTTCCGGTGCTAGATGCTTTCTGCTGCAGGATCCCTGCTGTGTGTATGAGCACGGACGCAGCAACAGCAGCAACTAAAATCATCGCGATAAAGACGATTAATACGCCTATACCTGATTCGGCTTTCGAATCATCCGTCTTGAATATTCTCTTTATGCTATTTAGTAATTTTAGTATGGGCATCTTCTTCACTATATACATATGTATGTTCATCGATCTGTATTTAATGATTCACGATTGGATTGCGAAATTTAACGAAGCCCACCTGTTGATACCCTGATTCCTACATAACATCGTGCGAAAAACCAGCTTATCTAGATTTCGGTTGGATTTATGATAGTAATGCTAAACAGCGAGGATAGGAAGTTCATAATTGATAGTGTGAAAAGGGGATACAAGGTGTCTGAACTTGCAAAAATGTTTAACGTTACACCAAGGAGGATACAGCAGATACTTCACGAAAGCGCTAGCCCAGATAGCGAAAAAGACTCTGAACTTACAGAAGACGAAAAACGTTTCATAGATGAACTCTGGGACAAGTACAAGATCGGATCGAGGACTATATACTACCTTCTGAGGAGCAAGGGCATGAACGTCTCCTATTATAGGATCTACAACTATATGAAGTTCAAGAGGATGGTGCATATGAAAGCGGATGCACTAATCATAAACGGCAAAGAAGCGGACCCACCGCTTACTACCGTGCTGATGGATTACCACCAAAAGAACCTTAACGATCCATACGCAATTTTTTGCGTAGACATGACGACAAAAAAAATACTTTCATATGCGGAATCACTTAAGATCACAAGCGATGTCGTGAGCAAAGTTATCGATAACCTCTACACGGGCAATGTAAAGATTAAGCATCTTATGATAAGGAGCGGCGTGTTGAGCTTGATATACAATACCAGCTATGTGTCATATCGAATAAGGAGAAAAGGTATACAGGATGTTGTAACGGATAAGAACGGATCCAAGGTACACCTGTCACTATCGAAACTCTGGCAGAATTATGATAGATATAGATGGACTTTTCAAAGCATAGATGATTTCGTTCATTGGTACAATGAGAGGCCCGTTACAAGGTTCGAAGACAGGATAGCATCTCCAGGACAGATATTCGAAGAATATATCAGAAAGTTTGAGATGCAAAGAGGAGAAGATTGAAATGCCTAATAATGGCTGGCGGGCTTGGCACAAGGTTCGGTGAGCCGGAAAAGGCCCTTGTGAAGGCATCTGGAAAACCTTTGATCGGTCGGCTGATAGATGAAGCGAGAAATATTTGTGATGAGATTTTCGTTTCTATAGATCCTTCGATGGTGAATATTAAAAATTTCCTTGGGACCGTTGGCGTAAACATTATTGCAAAAAATAGGGAAGGGTACGTAATAGACCTAAATTTTTCCTTAAATTCAATAAATACCTATCCTATCTTAGTCCTCTCAGCGGATCTTTACTTTAAAGATCCCTCCATATTAAGAAAATTCACGGATATGGCTATGGGAAGGACAGAAGATATCATCACGTTTACACTGCACGGAAATCCTATTGGCATTTCGTTGTTCAAGAAGCCGGAAGGCGATTTTACCAACATAGATTTTGATGATGGCGTCGTAAACGTGAATACGATTGATGACCTTAAGAAGATTCAATAACTGGGTAAAAACGTGTTCCTTCTGCTGATTCGTATCTGTTGAATTCCACGTTAAAAACCTGCTTCAGCACATCTGGTGTAAATATCTCTTGTGGTTTTCCTTGGGCCGCAATGCCTCCGCTCTTCATCAATATAACGTAGTCACAGAAGTTGTAAAGGAAATTTATGTCATGGGACACCACGATTATGGTCTTTCCCATCCGCTTCATTTGCCGTATTAACGACATCACCGTTACAGTTTTGTCTATGTCCAAAAAAGTCATGGGCTCATCAAGAAGGACGTATTTCGTATTCTGGTAAAGCGCAGCAGCGAACATAACAATTCTCTTTTCGCCGCCGCTCAGCGTCGAGAACTCTCTGTTCTTGAGCTGCAGTATTCCGCACAGCGAAAGGCATTCATCTACAGAAATACTTGCATCTTTTCTGCTATAACCGGAAAGCGAAACTACATCGTTGACTGTAAAGTTCATAGGTATCGGCTGTTCTTGCTGTACTACGGATACTTTTGACGCTATCTCCTTTATAGGCATACTTTCAACTGATTTTCCGTCTATAAGTATTGTACCGCCTTCAGGTTTGAGGAAGCCGTACAAATTCTTCACGAGAGTTGTTTTGCCTGAGCCGTTAAGCCCCCCTATCCCATTTATGCTGCCCTCTGTTATGGTAAAATTTAGACCGTTGAGGCTGAAGTTTCTCCTGATGTATTCAAGCCCAGTAACTTCTATCATTTCGTTTCCTCTAGCTCTCCAATGTCTTCTACAGATACGCGATCGTCAATTGGCTTTCCGTTCAAGACCAGAGAGTATGAAACAGATACACCGCCCCTTTCAGCCATTATTGATACCGAACAATATTTCTTTAGCGAAAGGTGTATGGCCCGCCTCGCCTTATCTGGATCGACATCACCATTTATTATATACGAAACATTTGCGAACTTCAAGATTCTGGGATGCTCGCTTCTCTTCTCCCCTTCCACTACACACCTGTAGGATTTAACATCCTGCCTCATCTTGTGCAGGATAGAGAGCACATCGTCGCTGGTACAGCCGCCAATAGCAAGGAGTAGCAGTTCGGTTGGCGAATGCCTATTTGGGTCACCGCCCTGAGAATACGTGATCTTTACTGTTTCCTTTCCATCGTCTGAATCAAAACCCTCTCCATCCTTATAGACAAAAGAAACTTGCATCGTATCGATAAAATTTGAAAATATAAAAGATTATTGGACTTTTTTGATGGAAGAAACTAGAACCTTGGCTGCGTTAACCAGGCCTGTGATCAGTGCCGAGATATCCGGGTCCTTGAGCAGTGCCATCAGCTTCAGAGCAGAGAAAGACTGTGGATTCTTGATGCCGTCTACCAATCCGTCAGTTACTCCCTGCAGGTTGAATGACACAGCCTTAATTACGTCTGAAGTCCTCTCCCCTGCAAGCCCATAGAGCAGGCCCATCATAGAGTTGCCTACCTTCAGCAAAGCTTCTGTAAGCTCCCTTTCAGTGAAGAATTTTGCGAGGAACTCCACATCCGTAGGAGTGTAGTCCTTGGCTATACTCATGAATACATCGATAATCCCTGCCTCCTTCATTTTCTCAAGGAGATCCATCAGGGAAACGATTGTATCTTTGTTTTCGACTACCTTATTCAGCAGCACTTCCAGGTCATCCTGATCTTCTTGGGGAACCTGGGCTTGCTGTTCCTGCTTTTGTTCTACCATTTTTACCACCTCACGCAACTCCCCTAACCATGCTGCTGAAGAATGTATCAGCAGACTGCCACTTCAAGAAGTAGTCAAGCTTGCTGTCGAATTTGGCCTTCGGCGGCTTGTTGTAGTTGAAATAGAGAGTGACTCCTTTCTCATATCCAGTCACAGTTGTACAAGCAACGTCTCCTTCATACAGTTCGTTATAAATATTTCCGGATGTTTCAGAAGCTATCCTATTTGACAGGTACATAGACTGGAAGTGTGCCGTTGCACCGGCCTTTGATACTGGAAGGTTCGTCGCATCCCCAATGGCAAAAACATTGTCGTAGTCTTTGTAATTAAGTTTGTATTTGTCGACGTCTATGTAGCCGCTGTCGTCGGCAAGTCCGGAATCAGTTATTACCTTCTGGCCTCTGTGCGGAGGTATAAGTACCAATAGATCATAGTTTATGCTCTCTCCTTCAAGAGATTGTATCTTTTTGTTCTTAGGATCAACGGATTCAACATTGAATAACGTGTGGGTTATTATACCGCGCTCCTCCATCCTCTTCGCTACAAAGTCCGAAACGTTGGGTATGGTGAATACCCTGTTGAGTGGGTATATGTAGTGAATCTCGGTTTTGTCTTTAAGCCCGTGGAAGTTCAGGTACTCCTCCAACAGGAAGGTAAATTCGTAAGGTGCAGGCGGGCACATAATGGGTATGCTGGCCTGTCCAATCACGATCTTCCCGCCTTTGAATGATTTTATCTCCTTCTGGAGCTCCAGGGCATGCGGAAGATCATAAAAGTGCTTCGCGTCTGTTTCGTATCCAGGGATATCCTCAGGCGTAAAGCGGTCGCCTGTAGCTATTATAAGGTAATCATAGTCGAGGTTTCTGCCGCTCTTTGTAGAAACAGTCTTGTCAGCTACGTCTATCCTAGTGACTTCATCGCGTACGTAGTTGACTCCGTAGTTGAAGAGAAACTCCGTGGGCTTAACGCTCCTCTTGTAATCGATCATGCTGAATGATATGTGCACTCCGTCCGGCTTGAAATAATGTTCTTTCGAATTCCCTACTACAGTTATCTCGACGTCCTTGATGTCGGTATGGAACCTCAGTTTATTTGCCATTATTGTACCGGCATCTCCATCTCCTACTATGAGTACTTTTGATGCCATACTCATCACTTAACCTTCTTCATGACTATTTCGTAGTAGCCGTTCCGGTCGAATACACCAACGAGCTCCTGCCCAGACTTTGATATCCATGCAGGGGCATCCTTCTTTGTGCCTGCATCCGTAGAATAAACGGATATGATTTCGCCAACCTTGGCCTGCTTGTAAGCCTTTATAAGCTCCATCAATGGACCTGGGCAGTAGCTGCCCCTTGCATCAATAACCCTATCTGGTTTTACATCCATTGCTATCACCTCATATAAACAGCGTAGTGTAAGAAGATTCCGTCATTGATACGAACTCACCTACACCTATTATGTCCTCGACCATATCATCCAGATCGTCTTTGGATATGCCCATCACATCGGCCATAAGCGCACATCCGTAGACATGAACGTTTCCGACCTCCTTTGCATTCCTTATCATCTCTATGCCGCTCTGTATCTTCTTTTCATTCATCTTCGACAGGACGAGATCGCTTATCTCAGAGCCATCGTAGCTGAGCTTGTTCACAGTATTGTCGTTCTTCCTAAACTTCATGAGCGCCCAGAATGTGACGAATATGTTGACATCGATGCCGTTTGCGACTGCTCCAGACGTTATAACACCTGCAGCTGCTATCTTGTCTATCGTGCCCGATGCGAGCACAATGGAGAGTGTCTTTGACATAACTATCGAAAAGATATACTAAAAAGATTAATAAAACTTTGGCAATAATTTATAACATTTATTAGATATTGATAATCGTTAAGAATAGTATGTATTCAAAATAAAAAAGAGCGTTTTCGACATAATAATAGAACAAAAAATCGTAAAAACAATGATTATAAAATATCATTGTAAAACTATCGACGAATACACTCTAAATATGATTATCAACGCCACAACAAGACCCATTAAATTAAAATTGGGATACCAAGAAAATAAATAGTTAAAAATAATGCGTGTGTATGCAAAGGGAGAGGACAAACGAGACTTCCCTCCGTGTTGTCTCAAAGGAAAAAGACTCGATTATTGTTGAAATGATAAACTACGATAATACACTCCTACGAACGTTGGTCGAAGAGATACTCAAAGACGACCAGGTAATAGAAGCTCGTTATTATATAAAGCATCCGATCATAGATAATCCGCAAATATATGTAAAGGTAAAATCAGGAAAGCCGCAGGCCGCAATAAAGAGATCGATAAGGAAATTATCGAAGCTCTATGAAGATTTAGGCGCCCAGGTAGAAAAGGAGATAGAAAAATACCGAAGCAACCACATAATAAAAACCACTGAATGAGCGATACATACCTTCTTGAACTTAGCCTTGAAAGGGATGATGCAAGGAAAGTTGAGATTTTATCGATCCAGGAAACCTATGAAGATTTCAAGATAGAGTATATAGACGATTTTATAGCGGTAATTTCAGGGAATTGGAAGAGGATCGAAAGGGCAGCATTTGTAAACACTGTCGGCTTAATACTATCTAAAGGCGAAAAACCTGAAGACCTCAAGATCGATATCCCAGACGGCTTCTTTTACATAAGATACCGCGATATTGATAGGGACTGGCCTGTCTCCGAGGCTGCTTTAGGAGATCTATTAAACGCAAAAGGCAGAATATCGTTCACCCATCCTAACTTTGTCCTTAGGGTAGTGCATCATAAAGTGTTCTACCTCACTATGATTATGTATGAGAGGGACAAAAAATCCTTTGAAATTAGGAAAGCACCGAAGAGGCCTTTTTTCTCTCCAGTTTCAATGCATCCAAAGTACGCTAGATTTCTTGTAAACTGTGCACACGTCAGGGAAAACGAGACAATACTCGATCCATTCTGCGGTACAGGCGGTATACTTATAGAAGCAGCACTGATGGGTATACGGGTAGTCGGCAACGACGTATCTCTGGCTATGGCAGTAGGCGCCAGAACCAACCTGAGCTATTTTCATGTTGAAAACTTTCGAGTATACAATAAAGATGTAAGAGAACTTGACTTAGAAGGCGTAGACGGCATTGCTACAGACATGCCTTACGGGAGAAATTCATACCACACAGACGAAATAACTGAACTCTATGAAGTATCCTTCCAAAAGTTCTCAGATATGCTTAAACCAGGAGGCTATGCTGCATTCGCAGTATCACAGCAAGAACATGTGGAAATTGCAAAGAAGTATTTTGAAGTCCGTTACGTAGTCCCTGTTTATCAGCACAGATCACTGACTAGGTACTTCGTAACTGCAAGGAACAAGATCAAATAGTATATCTCAATTGTGGTGTAGATGAAAGATAAAGAAAGCTCCCTAGACTTCTATGCGTTTACTGGCATATATAGGGAGAGGCTTGTCGGAAGCTTCGTGAAGAAGGTATATCAAACTGGGCCAGACGATTTCCTAATACAGCTTTACAGGTCGGATCTAAAGAGGTTCGACATGCTCGTCTCATTGAAGAAGGGCATATTTTTCAAGAGCGAAGAAACCCCTGATACGGCGAGCCAAACAGCTATGGTTCTCAGGAAAACAATTTCCGACAGAAGGATAGTATCAGTAGAGCAGGTTAACTTTGACAGAGTGGTTAAGTTCGTATTCCACACAGGCCAGGCCCTGATACTCGAACTGTTCAGGGACGGAAATTTAATAGCAACAGACGGCGACAAAATAACCTTCGTACTGAAGCCAAGAAGATGGCGAAATAGAGACCTTGAGGTTGGCGCCATCTATATCCCGCCTTCATCTTCGGATCCAACGAAGATGACGGATGAGGAGTTCGTAAATACGGTTCGGCAAAGCAAGGCTAATGCAGTCCAGACGCTAGCGACGAGGTTCAATCTGGGCGGCGACCTTGCCGAAGAAGTGCTTTTCAGAATAGGCTTGCCAAAAGATGGGGCTGTTGATGACCTTGAGAATCGTGCGAATGATGTAAGAAGATCACTTGCTGAGATACTTCAGGAATCACTCTTAAACAGTGCATACTACTATGAGGATCAAGGGACAGTTTCACCTGTACCTATGAAGCATTTCGGGGAATATACTAGGAAATTTGACGACTTCAATGAAGGTCTCGTATTCCTTCTGTCAATGTCACCTCAAGAAGAAGAGTCGGAAGATCCTATACAGCGTAGGATAAACTCACAGATGAAGAGCATAGAAGAATTCGGCAAGATAGCTGAAAAATACAGGAGCTACGGATCACAAATAATGCAGAACCTGCAGACAGTTGAAATGGCCATTAAAGATGCGAGATCCGGCAATTACCCTAGCGATAAGATGAATAAGGCAACAAAACATATATCGTTGAAGCTGGGGGAGGAGGATATAGACATTGACTATACGAAGAGCGCTGGAGAAAATGCCAACAGGTACTTCGACCTTTCAAAAGATTACAGGAAAAAAATTGAGGGGGCAAAAAAAGCGATAGAAGAGGCAGAACAAGAAAGGATAAAGCTACAGGAGAAAAAGGTAAAATCCGTCAATCGTAGGATTTTCTGGTTTGAGACATACCACTGGTTCATATCTAGTGAAGGGTATCTAGTCATAGCAGGACGAGACGCAAAGAGCAATGAAAAAATCGTCAAGAAACACCTAAAAGAAGGAGATTTGTACGTACATGCGGACATGTACGGGGCCCCGAGCACAATCATAAAATCAGAGGGGAAGCCGATGCCAGGGGAAGATACAATAAGGCAAGCCGCAGCTTTTGCCATCTGTTTTTCCAGAGCTTGGCCTGCAGGCATAGCCTCAGGAACGGCCTACTGGGTATATCCGAGCCAGGTAAGCAAGACTCCAGAATCTGGTGAATATGTGTCGACTGGATCTTGGATAATAAGAGGGAAAAGGAATTATGTTACGAACTTGAAGCTGGAACTTTGCATAGGATTGCGTGAAATAGAGGGCGTTTCTCTACCTATGATAGGGCCACCAGAGGTTTTTGGAGAGAACGAAAAATGCATTCATATTATACCTGGAGACGTTAGAAGATCCGAAATTGCAAAGCAGATTGCAGAATATCTCAATGTCTCTAAGGAAGAAGTTGAGAAGATACTTCCTCCAGGAAACTCAAGGATAGTCCCTCTCAAGCCTGTACAGAATGCGAGTTAACGCAGATTTGCCAATAGGCATATTCGCATAACATACGTAAATGCCTAGATTTCCACAAGCAAATAAGCGTAAATATGATTGTGGCATACAAAAATTATGCAATTTTCAGAAGAGTTGCTTACACTTAAGGATCAGGTGAGGTTTGACAAGTCCTTTAAAGTTGGCAAATACGACAAGATAGTCATAGCAGGCATGGGAGGCTCTGGCATAGCCGGTAGGATATTTTCTGAAATATACGATGAAAAGCCAGTGTTCTTAGTGGATGATTACGACATACCTTCCTTTGTGGATGACAAAACTGAGTTTATAGCAATAAGTTATTCTGGGAACACGGAAGAGACCATTAGTGCGTCGGAAGAAGCTGCTAAGAAACACGCAAATGTGCATGCGATAACGTCCGGCGGTTCTCTCTCTAAAATGGGCTTCGACACGATCATAATACCATCTGGGCTTCAGCCGAGATCCTCCATTGGATACCTCCTTATGCCTTTGGTAAATACGTTCATTAAGCCTAAAATAGGGGACGTTGATGAAGCTTATAGATTGCTTTCTGAGACAGATAAAGACAATGAGGAGGAGAAAAGTATCGCTTCTGAGATATATAACGGAGAGCATATACCAGTTATATATGGTAGTAGGCCTTTCAGGGCAATAGCCTATAGGTGGAAGACGCAGTTCAACGAAAATGCAAAGGTACTAGCATATTCGAACTATTTTTCTGAGCTGAATCATAACGATACAATGCCTTTGAAAGACACTTACAGAAAGGATGAATTTTACTTTCTTGTATTCCGATCTGACGATAGCCGCTTTTCCAAGAGGATCACGGTGACCGAGAAGATCACAGGAAACAGCTTCAGGATGGTAGACGTAAGGGGAAGTTCACTTCTGGCTAAGCTCTTCTACCTCATACATTTCGGAGATTACTTGACATATCACCTCGCTGAGCTGAGAGGAGTGGATCCTCAGGACGTATCGCTCATAGAGAAGCTGAAAAAGGAAATAGCCTGAAATTATCTTTAAGAGATCAGGCTTCCCTTGCTAATAGCATACCAAAATATCCTGCTACATAATAGTAATCTACATGCATTTTTCTTCTCGATATTTCCAAGAGCCTAGCCGTGACGATCATGTTCTGGTAGCTGTCTGGCTTCGCCCTCTCCACTATAGATTTGTCTATATTTATTAGGGCATGGAAGTCATTATTATTTATGCTGTCTATAACTATCTTGTCGTAAAGATCAGCGTCTTCAGAGAAACCGTATGGGCCGTCTTTCGAATGTGTATGCGCCTGGTCTGCACTTATTATTAAGCTTATCTTCCTTTCGAACTTCGACATTGCTGAGTAAAGATCATCTGCAAAGCCAACGATTGCGCTATAGTCTAAGAGCCTTGGCTCACCCATTGCAACTACACGCTTCCTCTTGAAAAACTGGAGCGGTATAAGTGTGCCGAAGTCTAAGGGGCATGGAACGTTCCCCGATAATGTAATACACCTAAGGTGCTGCGCATGCTGCGAACGTGCTATGCTGTCTGCAAGTTCCAGATCATTGTCGTAAGTTTTCCTTATGTAATGGTGCTTTGTCCTGTAGGCCCCGCTAAGCTTTGATGAATATATTACACCGACATCCCTGTCGAGCACTATTCCATGCGGGCTTATCACAACTAGCGTCTCTGAATCGTCATTCTCACTATACTTTTTTATGGCTTCGTGCATTTTCCTGTCTTCATCCGTGTCCATGTCTATTAATTCGTCTCCATGCGGTATAATATAGATCCTGTTTAGCATATTTAGAGTAACGAATTGCCATAAAAAATATTGCTGAAATCATAAAATCTAAGTTAAAATAGGATTTTAACATATTAGGAACGATGAAGCCGCACATAGAATTTAGCAAACTGCAGCGTTACGTACAGGCAAACGGGTCGTACAGCCTTGTCAAACGTGGAGATTCGATCGAAGTTCATTTCTCACCTAACTTTCCTGAGGCGATACCTCACCTCCCAAACAACCTTCCAGTTGAACATATAATGTATGGCGACCTTGTCGACGGAATAGTTTACTTCTACAAGTTTGAGACTGTAAGCAGCTTTGGGACCACTGAAAACCTGCTTACAGATGATGATCCAATAATGGAGTGGCTTAAGTATATTTAGAATTGTCAGGAGAATGCCTTCATTAAATCATCATCTGGATGGTGTATAAGGCGCACTGCAAGCCCTTTCTTTTCATTCATGATCTCTTCTGCGTTTCTTTCGGCTATTCCAACACCTATAAAATATCCTTTTTCGCTCTTTATAAATACTATGTCTCCCTTTTTTATGCTGCTGTCGATTGATAGTATGCCCTGTGCAAATACATTGCTACCGTTTATTATATGCGGCTCTGCCCCTGCATCGACAACTACAGCTCTTTTCTCAGGATTCTTGTAGTTTAAAAGGTATACAGAAGGGATCAAGCGATCTGTCTGGAATGCCATCGGCTTCCCTTTTATGTAATAGCAAGATACTTTGTGGGAGGAAGAGACCTCTACCTCTTCTCCTGAAAGATCTATGCCTATCTCAGCAGCCGATGATACGAGCACCTTCAGTTCCCTTTTTGAGAGAAAATGCTTCTGCGTCATGGAATATAAGCCCTCAACTTTTTTAAGTTTTCTTCAACCGATTCTCCCTTTACGATCAATTCTATAATACCTTTGACCTCGTTTCCAAGAACGACGTCATCATCTGAGAAGACATACCCTATTGTGGGACCACCGGCTATAATGTTAAAGGCGTAAAGTATGGCCTTTTGCACATGCGTACGAGCCATATCCTTGAACTGGAGGATAGCATTGTTTACTCCCTGCTCCTGCGATTGCTTTATTAGATCTGCCAAAAATGCAGAATCAGGCGACCATGGTTCAAACGTAACTTTTCCTTTCCTTGATTCTCGCATAAGATATGATTGCATGTCCTGGAAACTTTTGAAATCCATGCCAGCTTTATCCCTAGATATTTCTTCACCGATTTCAGGCCAAAGAAGATCCATGAGCTTACCCAGGGCTGGGGCCTCAAGGTATATACCTTTAGAATACCTTTTTAAGTAAGGTGCGTAATCCATGGCCCCTGGAATATTCGATATAAAAGAATCGATACTATCGAAGCATTTCTGATCTATTCCATAAAGCCCGTTCTTTACAATATAGGATTGCCTTTCCTGTATTACCTTAGAAAGAAAGTATTTGTCATCGTATTCTCCAGCGAGGTATCTCCTTACATCTCCGGAAATGTCCGGCTGGCTGCATTCCTCAAGGAATGTGCTGCCCACCCTTATCTCTTTGTACGGATCATTAATTAGCATGTGCTTAAGGATCGAATATCCAGTCTTGTATCTTGATTCACGATGTACGATTATTGTTATTGATCCGAATAATTTCATATAGAAAGACGGATCTTCCTGGCCAATCTCGATCTCGTCTTGGCCTGAATACTTTATGCCTTCCTCTTCAAGTACGTCCTTAAAAAATTCCATAGGAGGCGGCGTGTTTTTACAGGATGCAAGGAAATAGTTCTTCGACGAGTATATCTTTACATTTTTCGTTAAGACAACGTTTGAAAATGCAAGCATCCTCCAAACATCATTATCGTAGTTCTGTATCCCGGCTAGTAATTTTTCATCTGCATTACCCCTTTTGCCGTAGTGGACAGTACCGTACGGAGTCTTTATGAGCCCGAGTATAGGGGTATCTGTCGACATAAGTTTGAATGTTTCGGATACTGCACTAAGGAAGCCGTCAGAACCAGAATAAGAAAAATCATTTTTTGCCCTCATCTTTTCAAGCTTTTTGGCATAACCAGTTATAGGGCAAAATAGGGAAGAGTCTAGCATCTGGGGAATTATAGAAAGAGGGTTAGAAAAGAAATCTTCAAGCTTTTTCTTAAATTTGACCTGTTCTTCCTTTGAAATACTTTTAAGCTTCATCTAATCATTTCAAGAGCCTAATGGATTCTGCTTTAACAGTAACCGGTATAGGAACCATGCTCTCTACAAGCTGCACAGTTACCTCCTCCTTTACAGAGTCTATAGATATTATTTTAGCTTTCTCACCTTTGAATGGCCCTTCCACCAGTTCGACCAACGATCCGAGTTCCAGACCGGATACAGCTGGCTTTGGAGTAAGATAATGCGCAATTTCTTCGAGATCTATCTTTCCGGATACCATGCCTTTGTAACCCCTTATATCTTTCGCAAGATAGGATATCCTGTCAGGGTGCATCGTTTCCACAAATATGTAACCCTTAATTTCGTATGGGGCCATTATGGCGAAGACCTCACTTGGCTGTTTCTCTCCGCCTTGGCTTCTTTCATCCCTGTCCCTCTCCGCTTTATTGTTAAGGTCAGTAGCTACCTGCACTTCAGAGCCTACTGTAGTCTTTAATGCGACTATGACAGGCTTCAGTACAATCTTCACATCCTTAGTGAAGTGGTGTACATTGTCCTCTGATTCAATCTCAATATTTAGATCCAAGGTATCGTTTGCAGATGCACCCTTCGGAGCGTATACAGTCAAACCTATGACTTTTTCTTTATTCCCTTCAATATCAAAGTCATCTGAATATTCGCCATCCCCCATCATTGATATATCTTCACTCTTGTTTATCGTAACTACTGCTTTCCAGTCTACGGTAGGATCTTTTTCCATTATATGATATACAATCCCAAAAGAGAATTTCCTTTTCACGTTTTGTATATTCTTTATCCTTAGGGGAAAATCGATCTTCTCTCCACTGCTCCTCTCCATCAACGAATCTGCATTGAAAGTTATCCACTCATATTCTTTGCCGCTTTCCATCCATTCACCTTCTCAGATCATGGCAACTTGAAGTACACATCCATAAGGAGGTATATTATAAAGCCGACACCCCCAATAATAAGAAGGCCAATAGCCGTTATAAGCAATACCTTGATGTATTCATCCCTCGTTGGCTTTCTAGCCATCCTCAAGATCCTGGCATACTTTCCCTTGCCAATGCTCGAAAATTTCCGCTCGATATTGCGCTGAATCTCCTCAGCCTTATCTTCAATTGCCACCGAATCACCGAAACAAGACATTATAAAAAAAGGAAATTTAAAGGTATGGTATAGGTAGACGCCAGCCTGTGTTCTAACTTGGAGGTGATCCATCCGCAGGTTCCCCTACGGATACCTTGTTACGACTTAACCCTCCTCACTGACATCAGATTCGAATCCATCCAATGGACAGACCCTCATCCAACACCAGCTCGGATGGTTTGACGGGCGGTGTGTGCAAGGAGCAGGGGCATATTCACCGTAGGCTGTTGACCTACGATTACTACGGAATCCACATTCGTGAGGGCGAGTTACAGCCCTCAGTCCTGACTACGAACGGGTTTCGAGGTTAGCTTCCCCTTTCGAGGTTGCAACTCATTGTCCCGTCCTTTGTAGCGCGCGTGTAGCCCGGGAGATTCGGGGCGTACTGACCTGCCGTCGACCCCTCCTTCCTCCAGCTTAGCGCTGGCGGTCCCTCTAAAGTGCAGCTTCCCGCTAAGAAAGCTTAGCAATTAGAGATGGGGGTCTTGCTCGTTATCACACTTAAGTGAACGCCCTACGGTACGAGCTGACGACGGCCATGCACCACCTCTCCTTCTATCGGGTAAATTCGTCAGGTTGACCCTCATCCGAAGGTCGCTCCCGGTGAGTTTTCCGGCGTTGAATCCAATTAAACCGCACGCTCCTCCCGTTGCGGTGCTCCCCCGCCAATTCCTTTAAGTTTCAGCCTTGCGGCCGTACTCCCCAAGTGACCCACTTAACACCTTCGCTACGGCACTGCTCCCCCTCAACGGAGAAGCAACACCAAGTGGGCAGCGTTTACAGCTAGGACTACCCGGGTATCTAATCCGGTTTGCTCCCCTAGCCTTCGTCCCTCACCGTCGGATCCGTTCTAGTTGAACGCTTTCGCCACCGGTCGTCCTTTCAGGATTACAGGATTTTACCCCTACCCTGAAAGTACATTCAACCTCACCCGGTCCCAAGTCTTACAGTCTCTTCAGAAGTTCTTCCGTTAAGCGGGAGAATTTATCTGAAGATTTATAAGACCGGTTACGGACGCTTTAGACTCAATAAAAGTGATCACCACTCGAGCTGCGGGTGTTACCGCGGCGGCTGGCACCCGTCTTGCCCAGCCCTTATTCCTGATGCTTTTTAGGCATCAGAAAAGCCTTGACGAAAAGTCAAGGCACTCAGGTTCCCCGTGTCGCGCTTTCGCGCATTGCACAGTTTTCGCGCCTGCTGCGCCCCGTAGGGCCTGGACTGTTGTCTCAGAGTCCATCTCCGGGCTCCCCCTTTCAGGGCCCGTACCCGTCTTAGGCTAGGTGGTCCTTTACACCACCTACTACCTGATAGGCCGCAGACTTATCCTCAGGCGCCGGAGCTTTCATCATTACAACGTTCCAGTTTGTAATGACTATGGGGGATTAGCCTCAGTTTCCCGAGGTTATACCCCACCTGAGGGTAAATTATCCACGTGTTACTGAGCTGTTCGCCGGTGCCTTACGGCCCCGTGACTTGCATGGCTTAGTCGGAACCTGATAGCAGTGACCGCCGGCAGGATCGACCGGAGTTAAAACACTACTTATCAGAATTAGCGGCTGGCATCTACCTGTCAGAAGTGAGCATTATAAACTCACTACCCCATATTTACCAACCCTGGAACAAGAGATTCATCCCCACGAATTTCGTGTGTCATCTCTTTCGTAGGTAGGTTGGTATCCATACCTGTTATGTGCAAAGTAACGAATGGCAATTCCATATATAACCCTTTCGAAGATGATGTTGTATTTTCTAAGAAAAATCAAAATAATTATGGCGGAAATTATACATTAAAATATAAAAGAAATTAATTTTTATATAAGAATAATTAATTACTTCGCTACTTCTTGCTTTTCTATATCAACGAATCTATTCTTAAGTTTTTCAACTACCGCTGGAAGCGTCGTGTACTCCATCTCCTGATCTGGCAGCCTGTGAGGTTCAAACGGCCCCATCCTCCTAATGTGGTCTGTAAGTTCGCCTGCAACCCTTCTAGCGTAGTCAAAAGCGGGATCATCGAACATGTCGACAGGCCCTTCCAGCTTTCCACCTTTAAGGACGTATCCAAGGGCAACAACACGCGGCGGACCGTCAAACCTAGTCATCTTTGCATCTTTCATTGACACAGGCATAATTGGGCCATTAAACGAACCCCTCATCCAGCCTGACACAAAATAAGGAAAAGCGAATGCTTCCAGTGATTCGCCAGCAGCTGGAAGCCCAGACTGAAGCCTCACTACGGCTGCAGGATCATCTTTGCCAACATACTTGCCTGCTATCAGGGAGAGTTTATCAGTAGAAATTACCGCAACATTCTCATCAGGCAATTTTTTGTGCGCAGGCTTTGTGTAGACTCGTTTTATGACATACCTTGATTTAGAACCTATCATGGCAAGTATATCGTAAAGATCCGATGGCGCCTCCAGCATAATTGCTTTATGTTCGATCACATCCCATATTTCAAAACGGAAACCTTCGTGCATAGTTTCGTCTATTACAAGGCCAGGGGTGTTAAACGGATCTGCAAACATCTTGTATATTGGGAGATTAAACGCTCCGGGTTCAGTCTTGTCCATCATATAAACTATAAACGGTTCAGATGGTCGTTCTGTTATCTCCATTTCAGCTACTCCGGGGCCCATGCCTTTCAAGTTTCCTGAGAACGAATCCTTAAGAAGGTCTTGGCCTGCTCCGTATAACCCAAGCTTCTTTGCTACTTCAGTACCGGCTTTAAAAGCATTCCATGCAAGCTCGTGTACCTCTTCACTGTCGACGCCTTTAGTATGCACCATAGTTATTTGGGCATCGTCACCAACATGCGCCATCCTAAAATCAGATACCAGATTTTTACCATGGTCTTCTATATATTCTCTTATTCTCTCCATAACCTTCTCGTCCACTAACGAATGTCCTGGAAGACTACCTATATCAGCTTTTATGTGCGAAATAGTTACTTTCATCAATTCTTTAACCAATCAGCAATAAAAAGATTTGCGGTAATAATGCTATGCGTCGGGGGGGAGATTTGAACTCCCGAGCTACGAGAGCAGTAGATCTCGAGTCTACCGCCTTACCGGGCTAGGCTACCCCGACATAGGAAATAAGCCACTCCGTACGATAAAGATTATTATAAAGTCAGATATAAACATTGCACAGGTAAAAGCGATACCTATATAATGAAATTAAATATCGAAGATTGTTATTTTGAATGATAACAAAATAATTATAAAACGCTTTTAAATACCGGCCTTCTTCGATTCCTTCCTAAACTCAGCAGATAACCTGCCAAGCGGATAATCTGCAGTATCAACAAATTTTATGATTCTGGACAGAGTTGGGTGCACTTTCGAGACTTCCCTGTACATGCTTACCGCTATGTCTCTTAGATCGAAATGGGCCTGCGCAGTACTCCTGAGTTCTACAAAATACGTTACTTCAGAGAGATTCGTGGAAAACGTGATCGGGTATTTAAAAGCGAACGGAACAACATACTGTGATATCCAGGGCCCATACTTTTCCCTTAGCCTTTGGTAAAAGGAAGAAGAATTCGCCATCAACTCATCATACTGCGTTTTCAATTCATCTATAGCAGAGATCACTGGAGGAGTGTCGTATCCGTATGCTGCCGTAAGCGGTTTCCTAATTATACCAAGAAAGCGGTGTCTTTGTAGATCACGGAATGAGCCGTAGTTTAAGTTTAGCTCAAAAACATAATTTACTGATTCGAATGCCCTTCCTGGTTTCATCCTCCTGTTTGCCCTCAACGACCTTATCGACTCTATGAGCTCTTTCATATATTTTACGTAGGATTCAGAGCTGCGGGAGTAAAGTGAAGCCGCGTCCCCATGGAATGGATATTCGATGAGGGATGCCACCTTCCTGAGCTCTTTATCCTCTTCGCCATATGAGAGTAGGCGAATTCTTTCAAAATTGCCAGTGAGATCATAGGGAAACAAGCCCATGAGATTCTTCTTAAAATTTATGATCTCAAGGCCGTGGCCAGATAGTGCATCATCTATAAGCTGTGGCAATTCTGGCTTTAGTTCATCGTATATGTCCTTTGCAAGCTTTGTAGTTTCTGGGATTTCATATTCCATTAACTTCTGTATAAGATGGATTAGGGCCCTTCCGTTGCCGCTAATACCGATGTTCGTCAGCGTCGATGCTGGCAAAATATACCTTACATCATCCAGCGCACGTGACCTAACTGCATTGATATAGGATCTTTCTGCTATTTTTTTCTCGTTTTGATCCATTTCGGTTAGAGTCTTTCCACCAGCATTTTGGAATACCAACTTGTCTTGGGGAAACTTATGCCTAAGGTAATCTTCTACCTGAGGCAATGCCTTGGAATAGAATTCGAAGAGATTGTCGCATAGTTGCACGTAATCCTTAGCATCATCCCCCGATATTCCTATCCTCTCTGGTGAAATGTAAAGGTATCTGCCATCAACCTTTTTGTCGTAACGTACATATCTTGTCGATTTTTCAAGATAAGAAAGGCCGATCCTTATCTCCTCAATTATCTTGGATGCTACGTTTGAAACGTTCTGTATGCCCATCTGTGCAGTTGTAAGTTCGGCAATCGATTCATCGCCATATTCAAGGAAAATCCTCCTGTAAAACTCTTCGCCGCTCTTCGCCCCTGTTTTGAACTCTTTTTCATAAACGGATCGTATATCAGGATCAGATGCCCTACTGTAACGGGACATCAGGGCACCTCTGTCTATCATTTTCTCTATTTTTATTAAGAATACATCTCTCTCGGCGTTCGAAAACTCCATAAATAAATAATGTAGACTTTACCTTAAAACTATGTTTTCTATTCGAGATCGTTCTAAGCTAGTTCTTGAATGATCATAGTTTGTAAATTAGTCTCTGTAATTTTTAAAAATGATAGATATATATATTAATATGCTATACGCAACAAGTGATATTATGGCTGATGAATTAAGCGATAATGCAAAGAAAATTTACGATGCTATGAAGAAGCTTGGAGCTACCTCTGAGGAAAAGCTGAAGACTGCTGACGATATTATGAAGGCAGCTGCACTCGGAAAATCTATTGTAAATGCAGCTCTTCAGGAACTTCAGAAGAAGGGCTACGTTAAAAGAGTGGCTAGGCAGAAGAGTGCTGGATATTTCGTGGTAAAATAACCTAATTTAAACTTGGATCACTTTTTGTGTATATATATTTTTTCGGCAATTGCCTGAGAATACCTTTAAATAGACGACTTGATTAATAAAATCATGCTCTGAGGCAGCTTATGACAACATTGATAATAAACGTAGATAGAGACAACGATTTTGGCGACAAGGCTGGGGTTAATGGGCCTGTTGTCGGTTACACAGAGTGTTATAACGCTGCCCTTAAGCTAATAACAGCTGATCCAGAAGATTCTGATTCAAATGCCCTTTTCGGCGCCCTAAAGGTTTATGAAGATCTGAAAAAAAAGGGAGAAGACGTAGAAATAGCCTTGCTGACAGGGGACAACGATGTGGGAGAAAAATCAGATGAGATCCTCTCTAAGCAGGTAGCTGAGGTTACAGCCGGCGGAGAATACAGCGATGCTATACTCGTATCAGATGGGGCTGAGGATGACTATATCGTTCCCGTTATACTTTCCTACATAAAGATAAGGTACGTCAAGCACATAATAGTACGGCACAATGAAAACATAGAGAGCATTTATTATTACATAGTAAAAGCCCTCAAGGACAAAAAGATAGTGAATAAGTTTATCATACCTCTAGGCCTCGTATTCCTAACTTACGGCCTCGTATCGCTTGTTTTCATACTTTATTCTGCCTATGCTACCGGAGTTAAAGTCATCGATCCTACCGTAGGAGCGATTACATTTGTTACTCTGGTTCTAGGAGTATACCTACTTGAACGTGGCTTCGATCTAATAAAAGTTGTATCGAAGTTCATAAGAGAGGTGCACGAATACGCCCAGGACACAAGGATACTCTTCTTTACGTATATAATTGCAGGTCTCCTTGTTCTCGTCGGCATTGCCTCAAGTTATACTATAGCTGTCCGCACGTCCAAAAATGATCTTGATGCTTTTCTTATATTCCTCTCCCTATTTACTTGGTGGGTATATGGCGCTATATTCACTAGCGAAGTAGGCAGAGTCACAGAACTGGCTGTTGGAAGGAAGGTCGGCATTCTCAAGATATGGTACGGCTTAATATTCTCTCTTTCAATAGCATTTGTCGTTTATGGTATGTTCAATTATATCAGGTACATACTGGGCTTTATATCGTTGAAGTCTGGGCTTGTGAGCATATTCTTCCTAATACTTGGCCTCATTATAGCGATAATATCGTCGATGGTTCACCGCTATTTTAACGAAAACCCAGAAATACAAACAGAGCTTCCAGGGCTTGAACAAAAATGAACCTGTTCAGGTGGATGGATATATATCGCGCGATCTGTGACGATTTTAATATTAATCCCAGCAGCGATTATATTTCTGCTGTCATACTTTCATCTTTATCAGGAGAATTTAAGCTACCGCATAGAAGTAATGAAATAAACGTAGTCGGGAACGGACCGGAACTTAAAGATATACTTACAACGGTAACGAAAAGGTTTGCTATAGTCGCTGATTCAGCGATATCAATTTACTACGAAGAGCTTGGTTGCCCTGACATAATAGTGACGGATCTTGATGGCGATCTTTCTAAAATATGGAATTGCAAAGGCCAAGGAACATTAATAGTAGTTCACGCACATGGAGATAACATAAAAAGGATAATCGCAAATAAAGAGCATATAGATAGAAGAGTTGCTGGGACTACACAAAACCTGCCGTATAGGCAGATAAAGAACTTTTATGGCTTCTCTGACGGTGATAGGGCGGCTTACTTGGCGGATTACTTAGGCGCACAAAAGATATTCCTCATTGGATTCGACTTTTTGAAACCGTCGGCAAAGCCTGGAAGTAACCTACTTATAAAAATGAAGAAATTAAAATGGGCTAGATATTTGATAGCAGAACTGGCAAAATCCAGGAGATCTTCGTTTAATGAGGGGGAAGTGTCAGAGATATAATATTTCATTCGCAATCTAAACCTGCTTATATTATTGCGGCTATAGCATTCTTTTAATATTATTGCCAGCACTTTCCATACATTATTAGCTTATATTCGACTTAATCTGATAGATATTTTTAGAAGGCAGAAGAAATTATACTTAAGCAATTCATATTAAAGTTCATTGGGCGGTTAGCCTATGATCATCTTTAGTGAGAATAATTTTATAGAAGAAAGTATGCATACGTTTAAACTAGGTTTGAATTGATCTGTATGTACGAGAAGGAAAAGGAACAGGTTGTCGAAGCCTGCCGCAGGATTGCCCAGGATGGATTGACTGTTGGTTCATGGGGGAATATAAGCGTAAGGGCAGATGATGGAAAAATTGCGATTACTCCAAGCGGAAAAAATTACAACAAGACGGAAAAGGAGGATATCGTTATAACGTCTATAGATGGAGATATCCTGGAAGGCCATCTCACCCCTTCCAGCGAGAGACTTATGCACTATGAGATCTACAGAAAAAGGAGTGACGTAAAAGCAATAGTCCACACGCATTCTGTATATTCTTCAATACTTTCTGTTGTAGACGATGATCTTCCTGCTATAACGGAAGACGTCATAATGATCCTCGGGCGGAGTGTAAGAGTGGCAAAGTATGCCATGACTGGCACAGTTGATCTAGCAAAAAACGTGGTAGAGGCTCTCGGCGATTCAAACGCAACTATAATGAAAAACCATGGGGCAGTTGCAGTCGGCAAGGACATCGATCGTGCCATGGCAGCTGCCTATGTGCTCGAAAAATCAGCCAAAATATATGTGATGGCAAAACTGCTTGGGAAAGTTTCAGCCGTTCCAGATGATGATGTAGACAAGCTAATCGGAATCAGCGAAGCCTATTTAAAACAGTGGGACCGCTGGAAAAAATGAGATACATAGTGTGAAAAGGCTATGGGATAAAGCTGAAAATTGTACTGTATTAGTTTTTGGAATGAATTATCAAATATATTTATAAGTAAAAATGTAATTTAATATCTGGTGATATCCTACGAATCTTGATGAGTTTTATAACGCTTGGAATAGATGCGGCCAGAGAACATCTTACATCCCGAAAGATACGCCAGAAATAACCAGACATATTAGGTTAGATAATGGCGACTTAATTTATGCTAATTTAAAGGACGTTGTCACAAGACAAGACGAAAAAGATAGAGAAACAGAGAAAAAAATGATTGCGTTGAGGTACGATGTTGGAAACAGAGTCATAGATGTAGCCCTTGTCGACGTAAGGCATATTGCCGAGGTTTACTGACAGATATTCTTAATTATACGAATTTGTGCAGAATAATGGCGTAGGGATATGCCGAAACATTATTCTCAGTTTCTTAAACAACACAATGCCGATTAAAGTACATTTTTCATTTTTTAAAAAGCATTTCGGATTTTGCCATTGAAATGCATTTCAGATAGCAGTTAATAGCTCTTTCACCGTACAGATAATTATGGACAAAAAGGTTGAAAACTTTGCATGGCTCCTGATAGGCATAATTGCCTTGATAGCTGTAGTAGTGTTCGTGTATTCGATTTTCGCAGGCGGCACATTTTATAGCTTTGGCTATGGGCCGCGTGTTATAGTCGGCGGGCTTTTCGGATGGTGGCTTATTATGCCAATATTCGCCTTCTTCGTGATGATTTTCTTTGTAATAATGATGTTTAGCTCACATGGCCACGACCACTGGCACAACAATCGCATGGATTTCAAGAGATCTAGGGCAGAAGATATAGCACGTGAACGGTTTGCTAAGGGGGAGATAACAGAGGATCAGTATAACAGGATAATAAATGAGATCAGGAGGTAGGTATTATTATGGATAAATACAAGTTGTTTGCTCTCGTTTCCCTTGGAATATTAATTTCAGTGGCTGCATTCTATGGTGCCCGTGAGTTGGCTAGCAGGGAGATCGGGTCAAGCGGTGGCTATATTACAAATTCGGAGCTCAACTCATTAAACATCACGCCACCTGGCGTTCAGGTATCATCGAACCAATCTGCAATATACATAAACAACTCCACCACTTTGCCAGTTTTGATGGGGCCAATGTATGCACCAAGCATGTATAGCTTTGAAATACTCAGACTCATAAATCCAACTATAGTGGTAAAAGAAGGGGTGAGCGTGCATTTCATAGTTATCAACGTGGACACTGATTCTTACCACAACTTTGCAATAAGCAATCGCGGACCACCATACCCATACATGGTTGGCATGATGGGTTTAGGATTTGAATACAAGGCGCCTTATTTACCACCTGTCCACTCAGATCTCTACGCTTACTCAGAGTTCAATTACACTTTTTCCAGTATTGGGGATTACTGGTACCTTTGCACGTATCCTGGCCACGCAGAGAATGGGATGTATGGAGAAATAATTGTACGCTAGACTTTAACCGGCGCAAGTAAAAATATTGACTTATTTTTTAGATTTATTTATCAATTCACGAATCAGTAAGAATTGATAGCTATTAAATTAGTAATAGATGAATAAATAAGCAAAAATAGAAACATGGGTATTTTTATATGTTTAATATAAAGGCAAATTGCCATTTTCCGTGAGCAGTTTGGAGAAAAAGATGGATATATTCTGGCTTAAAATATATTTCAAATAGTCAGAAAAATGCTGGATAAATTTAAATAAATCTTAAAAATACACTAACACCCGTGGAATGGCGTTTCCACTCGTACAAACCGCCAGCTCCAGCTGACTGATGACGCCTGATTGAAACTGGTGGCTTGATATGGGCGCCATAACATTAATAGAGACCTTAATGCAGTATTTCTTCGTTGTTCTTACTGCTCCACTATACACCGGCATTTTAGAGAAGCTTAAGGCGATGGTTGAATCGCGTAAAGGGCCAAGCATATTTCAACCATACTATGATCTCTGGAAGCTTTCCCGGAAAATTACCGTAATACCTGCCGGCTCTGGTATATTCTTCAGGTATATCCCCTATGTGCTTTTTGGGATTTATTCCCTCATCGCATTAATAATACCAGTAGTGATACCAGTTCCTATATACTTTACCGCCTCTGCTGATTTCCTTGGCGGCGCTATCCTTTTCTCATTAGCAGCTTTTATGAAGGCTGCTGCAGCTATGAACTCTGGAAGCAACTATGTAGCGCTTGGCGTCTCCAGATCAATGTCTTTCAACTTCCTTTCAGAAGGCACGCTAATAACAGTTTTCATAGCAGTATCTCTGCTCACTGCAACAAATAATCCGTACATAACCAATGCGTTCCTCGCCTCTCATCCACTAGCGAACCTATCCCTGGCCCATATATTCTCAACACTGGCCTTCTTTATGCTCTTTTTTTATGAAACCGGGAAAATTCCACTGGAGAGCTCAGGTGTGCAGGAGCTTGGCATGATAGATGAAGGCCTCAACTATGAGTATAGCGGTAAACTTCTGGCCATAAATAAATGGTCATCTTATATCAAACAGTACTTGCTCGGATCTGTTCTCCTCAACGTTTTTCTTTTCCCGTGGGGCTTATTTTCGACATACCCATACTTCTTCATTGATGTTCCAGTCATGATGGCCAAATGGCTCCTCCTTATATTGATCGTACTTGTTGTTGAAACAACTCTGGCCAAACTCAGGCTGTTCAGAGTAATGGATTATCTTGCCACTGCCTTTACTTTTTCAATACTTTTCCTCATTTTTGCTGAGGTGATACCGTGAACAACATCGATACCGTAGTTTATCTTATATCAAGCCTGATTGCGATTTCGGCGTTTTATATTCAGGGCCAAGAATTTATAGCTTCCATGATCAGAGGGCAGTCTGTACAGTCTGTTCTCATAGCTGTTGTTGCATTCATAATAGGGTGGCAGGAAAGGTCCTATGATTTTTTTATCCTTGGGATACTCATCATAATATTAAGGGCATTTCTTGTCAATTATTTCCTTCAAAAGAGGATCCCAAAACAAAAAGTTTACCTGTATGAGAGAAAGGTAAGCCTTTCTTATTTGTTTTTACTTGACCTAATATTTATCGTAATATCAGTGTTCATAATCTACTCTATAGCATTTTCTGGAATTGTATTGCATTCTTTTTTGGGAAATGGCGGGAACTCCTCAGTCCTCGTTTTTCCTCTTACACTTTTCTTCCAAGGACTCTTTCTCATAGCTTCCCGACGGACGACCTTCACCCACGTAATAGGCTATGTCGAAGAGGAAAATTCCCTTGTTTTATTCGCGATGTTCCTTCTCCCTATACCCATAATAATTGAGGCAAGCGTGTTTCTTGACGTGCTTGCGCTTGTCGTGATATCCTCAATAGTTGTCCTTGAGAAATTTACACACGAACCCATGGAGGAGTTGATTGGATGATTCCAGGAGAAATTCTTGCAGTACTGGTCGTTGTCATACCTGGCGTTGTTAACATTACGTACCGATTGGGCATTAAGAAGGCTACGATAGTTGGAGCATCTGCGGATCTCGTAGTAGCTGGCTTAATGTATTTCCTTCGCCCGCAAACTGGGTTTTTCTACATCCAGGATTCGACTATGCTCTTCATAATAATGGTGTTGTCAGTGTATCTTTTATCAGCCATATATTCGACAAGATACCTAAAAGGCATAGAAGTTATGGGAATTAGGGAGCCAACTTACTACCTTCTCTTAAATTTGTTCACTGCTTCAATGCTTTTTTCACTAGAGGTAAACAACTACGGGCTAATGTGGGTAGGAATTGAGGCTACAACCATATCATCAGCTCTCCTTCTTATCACTGAAAAGTCAGAAACGTCGCTTGAGGCAACGTGGAGATATATTATAATAGTTTCAGCAGGGGTAACATTCGCCTTTATATCCATAATACTAATATATTACACGCTCGGCACACTCTCAGTTTCAACTGCTATAGGATCTCATGTGCATTCTAGGATAATGGTGCTTGCCGTATCTCTGGCGCTAATAGGCTTCGGCACAAAGGTAGGTGTATTCCCTGTGCATACATGGCTTCCAGACGCCCACAGCGAAGCACCATCTCCCGTCAGCGCTATGTTTTCAGGAGTACTTCTTCCCACAGCACTCTATGTCCTTTACAGGGTTTATGAGATAGAGCCTGTTAGGGGGCTTTACGTATGGTTTGCCGTAGTTTCGATAGTTGCAGCATCCATATTCATGGGATATCAGGCCAGATATAAGAGAATGTTCGCTTATTCGACCATGGAGAATATGAATCTTGCACTTCTGGGAATTGCAGTTGGTGGTTCGCTCGGCTTTACTGGAGCGCTTCTACTTCTGCTTTCGCATAGTTTCGGAAAGGCTGGCGCTTTCTACTCTTCAGGGAATATACTCAGGTTTACTGGAAAGAAAGAAATTGCTGAGATAAACGGCATGCATACGTCCATGCCATACACATCCACCTCACTACTGATGTCGTCTCTTGCAGTTACAGGAGCACCACCCTTTGGAACATTCTTTGGTGAATTTTTGATCCTCTCAGGCGTACTTTCACTACACATGTACGTCCAGTTCATAATAGTAATAGTATTCCTTGCTGCGGCATTCATATCAATGAATTATAATGTGACCGGAATGATATTCAATGGAAATTGTCCCAATATCGAGAAAGATCGATTGATGCCTGCTCTCTCTATATTTTCTTCAGTGATCCCCCTTTTTATTGGAATTTTCTTTCTGGTGGTTTATAATGAAATATTATAGGTTTGGAAAACCTGAAGGCAGATTCGTTGGTAATACTGAGAAGTACTCTGTATACGAGCACATTTTATCTGATCAGCGCCGTGAAATTCCCTCTGAATCATACCGCAATTTACCTGGAGAGTTTACCTTCAATTATGGCCCTGCAACAGGAGGCTTGATTGAATCTGTTGCCTTTGACTTCCACACCCCCGGTGAACTGATCAAGCATGTCGATGTATATCCATACATAAAGACAAGGAAGATTAAGGTAAGGGGCCTATCTCCAGAAGATGCCCTACTCCTAGTAGAGAGGATCAATGGATTTCATGCTGCATCCCATGCCGTAGCATTCGAGATGGCAGTGGAAGACGCATTAAATATCGATGTTCCTGAAGAGGTACAGTATTCAAGGATCATAATGCTTGAACTGGAGAGAATGAGGAGCAACCTTGAGGTCGTAAAGAGGCTATGCGAACCTGCTGGTTTTGGTGTTCCGCAGAACCAGATCGCATACCTAAGGGAGAATATTGCAAGAATAATAACATCGTTCGCAGGGCACAGGTATTTCTTTTCATCTTCGTACGTGGGCGGATGCCAGTTCAACGGATTGGTCTTAGAAAGTGTGATCGAAGATGTGAAGGAAGAATTTGAGGGAATTTTTAACGATTTGCTGCAATCCAAAATATTCTTAAATAGGCTTCAGAACAATGGGAAGATTAGCAGCAGCGATATGCTTGGTCCCGCTGCAAGGGCCGCCGGCATTGAAGTGGACGCTAGGATTGATGAAAAAAGGCTTCCGTATAGTAAACTTGGCTTCAAGCCAATTGTGTTCGATGAGCCAGATGCGTTCGGCCGGTTTTATGTGAGAAGCAAGGAGATCCTTTCTTCTGCGGATTTGATCTCTAAAGCGATACGTTTCAGCGGAAACTCTCCGCCAGCAAAAATCGAAAAGACTAATGGTGAAGGTGCTGCAAGGGTCGAAAGCCCGCAAGGGGATCTTTTCTATTATGTAAAAATCAACGACGGGAAGATTTCCGACGTCCAGATATCTTCGCCGTCACTGTTAAACATTGAGGCCTTTAAGAAATCAATGATAGGCAATATATTCACAGATTACCACTTCAACTGGGAGAGTTTTGGCATATGGGTATCTGAGCTCGCGGTGGTGATACAATGAGCAGTATTTGGTTTCTTAATGGGGTGAAAAAAGGAATAAAGACAGAAAGATATCCTTATGCAGAGCCCGTTTCAGCGCCACAGTGGCCATCACGCCTGTCCGGGCATGATGGGGGCAATTGCCCTGTAGATGCAATAACGCCTGATGGATGGGTTATGGAAAAATGCATATTCTGCCGGAGATGCCTGCCAGATTATAAGCCGACGGGTGATCAACGCATTTTCACCATCAAGAAGACTGAAGATACGTTCAGGAGATCGTTTCATGTCTTCCCCATTGATTCCGGGGCTTGTGGCGCCTGCAACATGGAATTTCTAAGCATATTTTCTCCACAGTACGATGCAAACAGGTTAGGAATATTTATGGTTAATACACCGCGCTATGCGGACGCTTTAATAGTAATGGGGGTGATGACTCCTGGAATGAAGGAGGCCCTAGACAGAGCCTATGAGGCAATGCCAGAGCCAAAGCTTGTCATTGCTATGGGAGCATGCGCTGTTACAGGCGGCATTATGGGTGAGAACCCTCTAGACAGAGAAAAGTACAATGTGGAAATTGCGGGATGCCCGCCTTCGCCGTACACATTGATTGCTGCACTCAACGCTGCGATGAAAGATAAGAGAAAAGCTGATTATTTTGAATCGAAAAGACAAGAGGTGCACTGATTATGCTTCCTTATATTGGGCCAGTTTTATTCGGCGTCGCATCCCTACTCGGCCTATTCAACAGGAAAATATCCTATCTTATGTTGTCTTTATCATCGGTTGTATTTGCAGCTACGCAGTTCGCGTATGGCAATTACCTTTCCTATTACTCGGTCATAGCGGCAATTGTATGGGTATTTGCCGGTGTGTATTCGCTATCATACGGCGAAAGGTACGGAAAATGGCTAGCATCACTTATGTCGCTCACAGTGCTTGGAATGTCTATAATATTGGTTGGAGACAACTATCTTGTCCTTATAGCAGGCTGGGAGATAATGTCTGTGCCCTCTTATGCCATAGTCGCCCTTAACAAATCGCAGAAAAGCCCTGCATTCACTTTTATGACGTTCAGTGAATTCAGCACAGTCCTAATAATCGCTGGATCAATATCATCATTTGTTGCCTCAAAAGATAGTTCGTTCAGCTTTATACATCTAACAACGTTCGCTCCGCTTCTTCTAATTTCCTTCGGTTCACTCATCAAAATGGGGATGTCGCCCTTCATGATAAGTGAGTGGCTGCCTATAGCCCACGGCAATGCACCAGCAAACGCATCTGCTGTATTCAGCGCAACGATGACTCTGATGGGCGTCTTCCTTATAACAAAGATGATATTTTTAACTTCTGATAGCCCTGCACTTCTTTACATAGGAATTCTCTTGCTGATCATCGGGAGCATATCCATTTTGTTTGCATCTATCTATGCTTATGTATCCGAGAATATGAAGATGCTTGGTGGATTCAGCACTATAGAAAATCAAGCGGCAATTCTTTCCGCATTCGGGCTTTATCTTGTGACTAGCAATAGCACCCTTCGTGAGTTTGTTCTTGCTACGATAATTATCTTTTCGTTATCTCATGCCGTTTCTAAGACAGGCCTATTCCTCTCAATCGGCAGCACGAGGGGAGAGTATTTTGGAGAAGCTAGGGCACCTGAAGACAGGTGGATGCGCCTCGGGACACTTCTTTCTACGCTGTCTCTATCTGGTTTGTTTCCTGCCATTGGTGGACTGGCAGTGTGGATGCTCCTTGAATCCTTCTTCATGCAGGCTTATTTGGGCGGATATATTGGAATTCTGGCAATAATAGTAGGATCAATTGTTGCAATCTCGGAAGGCATGGTAACTGGATCTATGATGAAAATACTGTCATTTTCAGCTCTATTCAGGGCTAAGAAGGGACATGCCAGCAGGGTGGAAACCGTAACTGTATTCAGTGTTGGATTAACTATACTCATATTCTTTGTTATTTCCATAAAACTTATTCCATCGGCTTTTCTTGGAGGCATACCATCCGTTCTTGTATTCAAAGGCTTCACCATAGAATCAAGGTTTAATATAGCGGATTTCGGGCTGGTTTCGCCGGATTACGTAATAGCACTCATAACAGCATTTTCACTTGCATCATATGCCGTCTTTAGAAAACCAAGAACTCGAACAGCAGAAGTCTGGAACAGTGGCAGATCCCTTTCAAGCGAATATACTTCATTTGCCTATGCTAATAACATAAGGCTCATGCTCCGTAGAATCCTCAGAACAAGGATGGGCAATGGCAACCAGCCAATATCCATAATAGATGTTTTTTGGTTTGCAATGAACTCTATCGGAAGAGGCTATAGGTGGATGTGCAAGAATGCAACACAGAAATTTATGAACAGTTCACTCGCTTGGTACATGATTTACATGATAGTTGCATTTATGGTGGTAATCATAATGGCTGTTGTTATTTATTAAGCAGATATTTTATTCGTCTTATCTTCGCTACCTCACAAAATTAGCCAGTGACACTTGACCTTTATCCGTTGTTTAGAAATCCAACGATCTGTTGTGTTAATTTCACATATATCGTATTTGCCTTCGTTAGAATAAGGTTAAAGAATATAAAATGAGAGGCAACAAAGCTGTCTATCAATTTTCTTCAATAAATAAAGTTCAGTTTATTATAGAATAGATTTTGATGCTAACCCATAGTTAGTTTGATTATGCCTTCGCTTTTTATCAACATTTTATTATCATTTGAAACTTTTAGACCAGACTCTGAACAGGCAAATAAATATATGAAGATGGGAATTTAGTTTAACTGGATAGGGTATTTTCGAATATACGGCAATTCAGGTATACCATTCATCATTCTTTCTTGACTTTCTTTAGGTGTAATTAAAGAGCAGCAAATCGCTATTTGAAACAGACAAGAATGTATTTTATATTTTTGTGCTAGCTTTGTGTGATTACACAACATCTTGGCAGGCAAAATCGACTTGAATCTTATAACTAGAATCGATTATGGACCGGTCTGGATTTAATTAAAGTTTTAATCGAATACTTCAGGAAAGTTTCTATTTGCCTTGGAACAAACTTTTTCTAATGTGGGTTTGCAGAGATGGATAAAGAACATAATCTGAAATTATAATAAAACCGTGATGATCTATTAAAGAGGTTCATCTGACTTTCATGTGGATCCTCACAGATTGGATAACAAGGAAAGGCAGTTTTCAGGGGGTTTTAGAAGTTACAGGATGTCCTGGGAATATATTTTCAGAGGGATCAATGAGGAATCCTTATAAATACACATTCTCAGGTATTTATCGCTCTAATTTACCCACACGAAAGTGTGAAGAACCAAATTTCTAAAATATTCCACCACAATACAAAAAGGAAGTGTAAACGTGTGGAGTTGAATTGGATATTAACACAAGGCTGGCCTGTCATATGTCGCGCGAACCACTCAGTGCACACACTTGACCGGTTAGGATTTGGTTAGGATTCAAAGCTGGTACCTTATCAAATATAAAGATTCAGGATGAAAAGAAAAAATAACCCGAATACAGCAGAAATTAGTGAACTCACAGTCCAGTTAAGCAGTATTGAACGGAATATCATGGGAGTCACCACGTGAGATTTCATAGATCGTTTTGCACCATAAATGGACATGATTATTGTCTGGTTAATTGATGCGTTGTATCCAACAAGATTCCCTGATATTATAACTATAGCCTCAGTAAGTTGAGCAGCTGCTGCAAGAGGGGCATTTGTCTTTACAACCTCGGTTCCAACCCTGCGAATCAGCCTCTGGCCCCATGTTATCAGTCCCAGCCCAATGAAGAATCCTCCAAAGACATAGGGCACTATTCCAGTCAGAATTCCAACTTTTACCAGAGGGGAAATAGCGCTGCTTACGTCATTTGATCCCAGTGTAAAAGAGCTAAAAACACTGCTGCCTATGATTATGATCTTGAGTTTTCGGCTATCATCAGCTAACTTTGATACCAGTTTGGGCGCAAGCAGATAAGACAACAGCATTGCAGCCAGTGGCATTAAAATCCACATAGAGAGGACGATCTCTATTCCGCCATACATCAATTTGATATTTGAGGCCAATCCAACAAATAAAAGGGAAAAGGTGTATACCTGAATAGTCGAAGCAGGCAGTTTCAGTATTGTCGATATTAGAATAGCGACAGAAGCTCCTAACAAGGCTGCCGTCAATTGCCTAATCGTTGTAGTCCCAACAAGGGAGAAAGCATATGTATGCACAACGCCCGAGCTTGCAGTTATAGTTCCGAGAAAGGCAAATGTGGCAGCTATCACGGTTGCCTGCCTTATTGTGAGTGACTTTGAACCATAGGCCATCCCCATTACTGCACCGGAGTAGTGGCTCCCCATATTCCAAGCGAAGAGTGCACTTGCAAAAAGCAGAATGTAAGATAACACCAGCATTGTACTTAAAGCAATTCAATACTTAAAAACCAATAGGATTAATATGATTAGCACCTAGCATCTCTTGAAAAAAAGGGCTAGAATATCCTGCATAAAAAATGGACCGGTCGGGATTTGATTAAAGTTTTAAGGGAATACCCTAGAATTCGCGAGAAAACAAGGTATGGGTTCTCTTTAGTATCATTAAAAGAGTAACTATGAAAACAAACAGAAGGTAATAGACAATAAAGCCTAAGAATAAGTCAAGATAAAGTTCTTTTGGGAGTAGAACATATAGAATAATTGCTATTAATGCGTATATACATAATAGGACAGAAAATTTAACGTTATAGTAAGTTTCTTTGAGTAACCTAATTCTGACATTGTTCTCGACTGAACGCTCGTTATCATTTTGTGGTGAACCTGCATTGACGCCACTTTGCAGCCTCCTACTAAGTATAGAATACATCAGAAAAAGTAAGTTTAGAAGCAACGAGATGAATATGGAAAGTACGGTAATCAACACAGTAATTATTGAGGGTATCAAGAAATTATGAAAATACAGAAAAGTTAATGCGAAGACAAATGGGAGAATGAAATTAATAATAACCGATATTATGTCTACGCCTCCGTTATTATAAAGTTTCAAGGTCCTAACATGATCCTTTACAATCTGAAGATTGGAAAACTTAGTGCTCATTACGTCCACGTAAGTGCGATTTTAAAATCTCCAGATACTTAAGAGCTTCTCGATTAACGCTCTCCTGCGTTGGGAATCCGTCATTACCATACGATACTTTTTTAGAAATATCTATTCCAGGAGTTATTTCAGATCCTTCTTCCTTGAGTGTGAAAGTTTTTTGCGTACCTTTTATTTCAACTTCCGTTTTGATCTCATCAGGAGACATCCATTCAGATTCGATGATTTTACTTATGGGCATTTCATGTTTTACAATTTTTATGAAGTTGTCAATAAATTTACCATGAAATCTCCCTTTTTCAAACCCTAATATTACCCTACCTCTTTTGTCGTCTTCTGTGGAATAATAGTCGGCGAGATCACTAGTAAGTGAATGAGATATTAACTGAACGCTTTTGATGACTCCATTCTTGAAGGCATCTAGAACTTCGTCAGGTGTAATGGGAATCATCTCTAGGATGTAATCGGGAAAACGCTCCTCAAAAAAATTTTGAAAGTGGGATTGAAAAACTCCTTTTAAGCCACTTTTCCTGAACCTTTGGAATATGGCTATGCCCATTTTCTCGATCGGGATATCGCCCTTCTTTGGAATATATAACAAAAATCAAAGAGGGACTAATTCTGTATCTTCTATATTTCTGGTATAAGAGAGTTTACGACTTTTGCGGTTGACTATTGGAGTAATATAGCCATAGTCTCCAATTCTAATTAAACCCTGTATTAGCCTTCCATTGATCTGCACAGGATCGATTGACATCGTCTTATTATCTGTTTCAGGGACGTCTTCTACAGGATATATGGCATTTGAACTGCTGTTAGAGTACTTGCTGAAGTATTGACTAAAGACAGAAAATAAATCATTAGTCCCATCAAACGAATATAAATCTGCATATTCTTTTGATCTTGTTTTCCTTACCCTTATTGAGTAGCCTATTAGAGATACTTTAGCCATACTGCTTACTTCCTTGCTTATATATTAATGATTGTCTTATAATTTCTTTTATTTTCGCCATTAACTAGTTAAGAAATGCCACTTAACGCTATCTAGTCATGTTATTCCGTACTGAGTGGAGGGGGATTGTGCGGTCAATTATTCCTCTCCCCCTGTTCCCCTCAAATTGCACTCTGCAAGAGAGAATAATGTGTCCGAAGCGAGCCGGAAGTCGTGCTACGCAAGACCGAGTGGCGTAAGCGTTAGCGGTGGGTGGTATGGAACACCAAGCGAAGCGTAGGTGTGTAGCACCACCCATACACCACGAGCCGCGAGCACAGGAGACCACCCTGAATGAGCAGGGCGAAGGAGGGGCTAAGGGTGAATCTAGATTGCAGTCGAAGCATGGGGACCTCTGCTCGGCGTGAATGCGAGCGAAGGGCGCATAGTAATTGGCAGAGGCTCAAAGAGGGGCGGCCGTCAGGTCGGGGTGAATTTGAGCCGAAGACTACCAAAAGGTATTAAAATCTAAAAGTATATGAGTATAGTAATGACCACTACTAAATCTAGACTTGTGAGCATACCAAAATCTGATCTTGATAGCCTTGAGGCTACTATTGAAACTCTTGAGAATGAGTATGTCATGGGTCAACTGGAAAGAAGTGGGCAGGACATACTAAAGGGTAAAGTAAGGACTATGAGAGAGTTTCTCGAGGAACTCTAATAGAACTTCTTGGCTTCATCCTTGTGAAGATGGCTCTGAGCGTTACTTTCTTCTCTTCCTCGTTTATCTCATACCAGACCCTGAAAGAGCCCATTCTCAGTTGCCACAATCCATGAAGCTTTCCTCTCAATGGTTTACCTGACTGTGGTTCCTGGAAAACTACTTTTCGAATGCTTCCGTGGATTCAACGATGTAGGTCATAATACCAACAAGTTTTTCTTAGAGTTCCTTTTTGGAATCCTCCACTCAAATCTTTTCGACGCTTTCGTACGACCTGATGATCTCTTCCAATTTTTTAAGAGTCTTGACTTCACGATTGTTTTTGAAGACGCTCTCAGGAACCTTGAGGTAGGTCCATTTATTGCCAGTGAGTTTGGTTGCATCTTCACACCATTCTCTCGCTCTCTTGTCCTTGTTTTTTACTTCTACAGATTCCTCTCCCTTGGTCTCCAAGACATAATTTTCTGAATCGCAAATAACTATGAAATCTGGCAAATAATACGAAAGGCCCTTTTTCTCGTTAACATACTCTAAGTAGAAATTCAGGTTATCATTCTTTATGTACTTTCTGACATCTGAAGCATCATCTAGAAAATTGCAAAAGTCGTATTCAAAGTCGTTGGCAACCGGAACCAAGTTAAGAATGCATTTCTTGGGTGTGTAGGTCTTCTTTCTTGTCAAGAAGGGCCTAATGTCCTTTACTTCTCTTGGTTCTGATTGGAGTTGTACCTCCGTTGAGAGGATGGTCAATTTGTTTATTACCTTTACAAATAGCTCAGTAAGGAAATCAACGACCTTTGGCTCACTCAATGCATGAAGGAACCTATAATCGTCTTTTATTTGTTGAGTCAAAACCGTTGAAAAGAGGCTGTTGGTAATATAAGAATCAAGTTTTCCTACAAGCTCGCTGTTTCGGGAGGGGATCTTACAAGCCCTGAGAATAATATTTGCTAAATAAGAGATAACGGATGGGTAATTTTCTGGTATCGGCTGTTCCCACCTATCCCTCCATCTCTCCTTCTCTGTTAGTGCATCCCTCCCTACTGCTGATTTGATATTGGTATATGTTTCCAGATCCAAGTCATACTTACCCTGCGGAAGTGTAGAAATGTCAATTTCGTTAAATGATCTATTTTCTCTCTTATATTTCGGAGAAAGGACAGGTATCTGAAAGTTTAACTCTGATTTTCTTAGGATATCTGGAAAAATATTTGTAACAGTCGGTAAATTCCTCTCTTTGTATCTCTTTATGTCAATTCCCTGTTTTTTCATTTCTTCGTCTATGTAGTCAACAAATGCCTTTGTACCGAAAACATCGACCGTCTCCTCGTACCCTGATTCTGGGCCAAACATCAATCTAAGCCCGCGTCCCAGAGCTTGTTCCGGTAGTATTTCAGCTTTCGAAGTGAACGGCCTTAAACCAACTATAACACAAACGTTCTTGACGTCCCATCCTTCTCTCAACATCAGGACGCTCACGATTGCTCTGTACTTGTGTGATTTGTCTATCTCTCTGGTCTCCTGTTTGAGTTTTTGCCATTCTTTATCGCTAATGTCACCTTTGAGATTGGTATGAATAATCAGCGTTTTTCCTTTAAACTCATTCTTAGTCTGTAAGTAGTTATAAATGTCTTCAGCTTCAGATGTCTTAGTCGCCATGAAGAATATTATTGGATGCTTCCCAACCTTTTCCATGACGTTGTTGTAGTATGACCATCTTCTGCATCCAGCTTCTATATAATCTCTGTAAATGACATCCGCCCTGTCTGAAGGAGTTTCATGTGGATTTTCAACCTCGCCTATAATAGGTGATTTTACAACTCCACATCTTATTGCATCCGCTAATGGGAAATCAGTAATAACCCATTCAAACACACTACCCGTATCCTGCCTTTTCGGTGTCGCCGTAAAGTCTAGCTGAAATGACAACCCTTTATCTTTCTTCTTTAGCAGTTCGTTGCAAGTCAAAATAAATTGATTCCAGATAATATCTTTGTCCCATACATGATGGGCTTCATCGTTGATTATGCCTAGACTGTTCAGAGACTTAATTTCTTCTATCATTTGATCGTAATATATTATAGAATCAGATGGTTTCTTGCCTACGATCTTTTGTATGGGATTTACAGGCGCATTGTCTCTTTCATATAGCTTCTGAACATTAGTCAGATACAGTCTTCCCTTTGTGTTTCTGGTAGGGATATAATCTTCGGTTACTGCCTCGAACTCCCAGAGATGTTGAAATTCATCCGGTATCATCACTCCCGAGTTGAATATTCTGCAATCTGCAAAGTCCTCTTTTAATCTCTCATACACAGCAATGTTGGGTGCAATTATAAGGAAATTTCTGGGCATTTCTTCATTGTGTTCTACTATGTTGTTGAAATACGACCAAACAATTGCCAGCGCCATGACATAGGTTTTTCCAGAACCCGTGGCCATTTTAAAGCAATATTTGGGAAACAAATCTTCATGTGGATTGTATGCAATTTTCTTAGTGCTGTCGTAATTCAGGATCAGGTCACTCATTTTCCTGAACTTCTTTATCTCATATATGTAGATCAGGGTTTCAATAGCCTCTTTCTGAGCGAAATAATACCTGAATTTCTCATTATCGATCTCATGCTCTTCGTCAAACCAGAATTGCAGCAATCGTCTGGTAGTTTCAGAAACGCCATTGTAACCAGAGTTTCTCCAGTTTGCAACTTCGTTTCGCAAAGCTTCTACAAGTGGTGCTGTTGTCTGCACCCTTGTTTCTGGTTCTTCGAACGGATTCATACCACAGTTACCTCTTTAATTGTAGTAGTATCATTTCCAAACACGTCTATGACCTTGATCATTATCCTATAATTTCCAGGCTCATCGTAGTGATGTTCTATCGACTGCAACTGTAAATTCTTCTTCCTCTTTGTCCTGAACTCCTGCCATTCATTATGAAAGGTGTCTCCCCTATAATTCCAGTCTACGCTCCAATAATCTATAAAATCACTCCACTTCAGGATTTTATCTCTGAGTTCTTCCGGTATGGATTCTGGGTTTGGTATTATGAAATTCTCAAGACTAACCTTTACCTTCCTACCTGAATTTACAATTTTCGCCTCGAGGAACGCTTGCTCATAGAAATTTACATCTCCTGCTTCTGCCGCTCTTTTATCCATCACCTCATTTGGTATGATTCTAAGTGAGACCTTAAGTTCATAGGATTCCCGTAATTCTCGTAGGATCCGGTCATTGAATTCCATTTCAAAGTCCCATCCTAGAACATCCAGAGCGTCAAACCCATTTTCCTTAGCTTCTTTCAGACATTCTTCAACCTCTGCTTTTGTAACAGGATAGTCTATTGGACCAACATGTACCGCTCTTTCAGAAACCATTCCGTGAATGGTTTTGTAGTCATAAATGGGTTTTGCTTTGTAAAGCTGTAATATGAAGTCAATATAGTCTCTATATACAGACCCTAATGTCTGATCCATCCAGTATTTTCTTTCATATTTTCCAAGATTCAGCACCTCAAAAGGTTTACAATGAGGTATATCAAGTAGTCTCTTTCTTATTGTATGAACGGAAAATCTCCCAATATCTGCTCCAATCCACCTCCTCCCTAACTTTTCTGCTACTGCAACAGTAGTACCGGATCCGGAAAAGAAATCAGCTATAAGGTCTCCTTTTTCTGTTGCAGACAGTATTATTCTTTCAAGCAACTGCTCAGCATTTTCGGTTGGATAACCTGTACTAAAAGAATATCCGGGAATATCTGTCCAGTTAGAGTCCAGTATTTGTTCTTCAGTTTCTTCTAATTTGTATTCAGGTTTCCCAGTTTTAGGATTGAGTCTAATTCGACCTTCTGCTATCATTCTATCTATATTTTCTTGTCCAAAAGTCCAGTGTCTACCGGAAGGTGGATACATTGTTTTCCCAAAAATCGTCCTCGGTCCACCCTGGCCTTGTGAGTCCATAGAGTGCCATCGTTCATTCTTAGTAATTTCTAGCTTTTTCTTTACATTTTTGAAAAAATAGTTGTCGGTCTTCGAATAGAAAAACAAAGAATCAGTTGCCGTATTGTACCTCTTAGCTCCAGAGTCGCTCTTCTTGATTCTGTTTATTATTATTTCATTTCTAAAATTTTCATATCCAAAAATCTCATCCAATATGCCCTTGATATAATGGGAATAGTGATAGTCAGATCTCACCCAAATAGATCCGTCCTCAGAAAGTAAGTCTTTCATCAGCACAAATCGGTCATACATGTACTGTAGATATGAGCTTGGGCCTTCTTTCCACATGTTTCTATAGGCTATCTCTTCTATAGCCGAAGGCTCCTTAACTGCCTCTTCATCACCCACTTCAAGAGTTATATTCATATTCGTACCAGTAAAAAAAGGTGGATCAGCATAAATCATCTTTATTTTTCCACGAAACTCTGGCAACAAAGATGCCATAACATACTTGTTATCCCCCCAAATTAGCTTATTCTTCCACTCACTATTCTCAGGCTCCTTTCTGAACTGAGCCAGTGTCCCAATATTTGACCTTGGAAGATTAATCGTCTCTATTTTCTGGAATGGAAGTTCAACTCTCTCTACCTCTTCTTTCTTATTTTTCCAATAAATTCCAAAGTCTCTCATTTGACCTCCATATTTGCATTTCAAAGCTAATTCATTTTGAAGTGTGACATTCCATTAATTCCGTCTCTTTAGCTCTCCCGATACCTTACCTGTTTCTAATATTTAAACCATAACATGCAGAATATTGCAGGAATCTCTTCAATACTTGCTACGTAGGCATGCCATTCTCTTTCCGGTATCGATCAGATCCATTTTATGTAGGTCAAGCCTCCTTGAGAAAACACGGAAAAGTTTATTCTCAGGAGAATGGATCATGATATGCTCTTTAAATTAGGGAGTAAGTGCCTTCCCCTCAGGGGAGGATCAAGCAGTTCAATTCCGGCTATGCCTTGACGGAAGCTTTGCCTGCTTCGTTGATCCTCAGGGGCAGACTTATCCCATGCTTTGCAAGACTTATAATTTCCTGGATGCTCATCCTGCAAGAAAGCATGTCCTGAATCATCAGGACAATATACGCAATCATGGCGGTGAAGATCTGCACCATAATACTATTTATCTTCCGGGATATGAGGTGATCGATCTTTAGGTACGTTTTCATGGTCCGGAAAAAGATATCGATGTTCCATCTCTGCGAGTATATAGTGAATATACATGTCAGGAATCTCCTGTATATACGGTAATTGTGTGCCATTATGTATGGGTACACGAGATCGTAGAATATCTCAACGAAGACCTGGTAAGGCCTCCCTGTATCAAGCTTCGATAGCTGTGCTCACATGGCTATCTATGGATATGTCTGTCAGATCCTTGGAGAGATGAGTGACTCTACAAGAAGAGCTGCATGTTTTAGAAGATCTAACTTCTTTGAATACAGATCATCCGTAATGTCAGATACATTTTCACGCGACTCCTTCAGTATCTTTTCAAGAATATTGATCATGAACTATTGATTGCATCAAAGAATAAATATGACACTGCCAGAGAAAGGTTAAGTACTGGAAACTGGATTGGATACAATAGACTCGTCTGATAATAATATTTGCGATTCCATTGTGTTGTACTGATCAATCTTCTTCTTAATCAGCGTGATAAGACCAAGGTTCTGCAGGTAGTTGATGCTCCTAGAAGAACGTCGACTTGCTAACTCCCCTGAGGAGTAAGTTACTGGACGCTGAAACTTCGGAATATGCTCTGTTCGTATCCTGGTTCTTGATCAATGCTGCAAGTATTAATAAGTCCCGGTCTCCAAGGTTCTTCAGCGTTTCGCCTTCCACTTCAACATAAGCCTGCTTCAGTGCCGTCCTGACAGAATCATCGTCCCATTCGTTCATTCTTCCTATGATTTCGAGAGCTTTGATTCCAATCCTTGCGTCACTCCTGTAGTTCCGGACAAGCATCGCAGACAACAGCCCTAAAGAATCTGGGTCATACTTGTTAAGACCCTCATCAGCCCTCATCTTCAGTATTTCCCTGATCTCATCTGAACTGTATTCATAGAATACAATGTGGTCAGGCTGCAGCGAACTCTTCACGCTCTCGTCATTCGTGTCCATGTACCAGTAAACCTTCTGGGTAAGTAGAATAAGGTTAGCTTTTGTATGCCTCGTTATATGATAGAGGACATCATAGTCCTGGAGAAAATCCACCTCATCTAGTATCACAATTGATTTTCCGTACAGGAACGAGTCAAATTTGTTCTTAACTTCATCGATGTCATTGTCTCTGTTAGATATCTTCGTCACATATCTGTAAATCTTTATTGAGGTGGGGTTCTCTCTCACGTTTATGTAGTAATATGGCACATACTTGTTCTCTTTCAGGGCCTTAGCCAGGAACTCAGGTTCCGTAAGTCTATCAGGCTCAGAGGACAGTATCCTTGACAACTGATGGGAAGGGAATTTTCCAAGGAACCCTGTCTTCAGCTTAGAAATGTCTATCTTCTTGGCCTCTTTCATAAGTTATGAATGCTTCATTGGTTATACGTCGATTTACGGGATATTACGAGGGTTGCCTGCAGCATCATGCAGTTTGGAGAATTCCTCCAGGGTTATGGGATCGTACATGTCGATCGCATTGGAATAGGCATATCCACAGTCGCAGTTGAATTCGATCTTGAGGTGTCTCAACAAAATATCGATGTAAAGTTCATCGCTCACCTTGTACCTTTAACCCTTGCTGCTGGAAATTGACAGAGAAAGGGGATGCCTCTTGAGGCACTTTTTGGCAGGTGACCTTGCCATTGGTTCCTCTAAACCTGATAATTAAGTAAAAGTATCATTATTGCAGCAGATTCCAGAAAAGCATAAGGTCCGACTCTATCATTCTGTTTAAATTTCCTCCGGCTTTGTTCTAAGCTCTATTCTTCTTCTGCCTGTGTTAACCAGAGGCCTGTAGATGAAATTTCTGCGTTTTAGCCTCTTGATACTATTGTCAATCCATTCATGTTTTACGCTGTTTATGGATTTTATTTCCTTTTCCTGGAGGCTTGAAAAGTTCACATAAAGGTCCCTGGTATAGGTTGTCTGGAAATTTCGCTCTCTGACCTGAATCGTCTTGAAAACTTTCTCTGCCCCGTCGTCTCCTGGAACGCTGTAATCAATGGGCGTGAACAAAAGCACACGTCTAAAACTGCATTTTCATAATAGCCTTTCCGTTGGGCACCCTGCAATTTAATCGGGGGTTTCAGAAACCAAGGCTACTCCGATTTCTTTACATCCTCAATGCTGATGCCAGTTGATGAAATGTATAGTGCAACGAGATGAGCACTGTTTCCTACTATGTAAACTATATCCAGCAAAAAGGATAAGACGTTACATCTCTGTAAACGAATGCTAATCAGTTTATTGTAAGGATAACCAACGATAACTCGGTTATGAAGATAAAATGATAGTTGCCAACTTGGTTCATGATTTAGCTTTTCCCTTATTAGGGTCACTGTTTGGCTTGGATAACTGATCCCCGTGGTTTACCCTGTATCGTAACAGAAGGTAGACAAGTGACAAAGCTCCAGCGATCCAAGACACGATTGATGAGATCAAAGGTGCTAACGGGCTTTTTGGGAGCACAGCTACCAGATAATATGTTAAGGTTACAGCTGCGGAGATGAAAAAAATTGCAGTAACTAATGCTATCAAGAGGTATATCTTGTTGGACTTATCTGAACCTATTTTCCATTTTTGCGGAATATCTCATCGCCCCTTCTTTGCAATTTTCCGCTTCTGGCACCTAATATCGCCCCAACCGTCAGTAGTACAATGGATATTAGGAAGGCAAAGCCTCCGAAGAGGAAACTATCAGCTAAAACAGTTCCGTCTGTATGAAAGGCAGCTCCTATTGCTAAAACGACCAAAGACGCAAAAAACGTGAATGTGCCAACGGTCATTGTCCGGTTTATTGGATGAAATTTAACCATTTTATCACCTCATTTATAGTCATTTTTGAATTTCTTAATAAATTCGAGCATTTGCTCCTCCTTCGCCCCATGCTTTCCGACGTAGTTGTAAAAGCCTTCCTCGTCTAATTCACCGCTAAGGTATTTATTCGCCGCTTCGTTAAGTTTTCTTGTATATTTTGTTGTTCCGTAGGGCTTCCTGATGAACAGATTACTGTATTCTACGGTCTTTCCATCAGGGGATTTTACCGCACCTGGCAGATCAGAGAGAATATCGTGATCAGTTTTCCACATTCTGGTACCCTGAATCCTATTTTGTCTCACCACTCTTGTGAAGCCCCCTGAGCCGAGTATTCCAATAACCGGATTTATTCCATAATCATGAACCCTAAAAACTCCATATAAAAGAAGTGAAAGGCCTATCCCAAAGGGTATAAAGAACCCAAAAAAAGAACCAAGATAACTGTAGATTAATATCCCTGGATACTTTAGAGAGATAACAATATCGACGATCATTATTGCGATACCAATACTCACGTATGCCAGCCTATATCTCATTGATTTCACCTCAAACTATATATGGGAATAATAGTTATTTAATTTGATGAAGTTTCTCCTTCGATAATATACTTCCAGTTTAGGATTGTACTAGAGCCTTCATTAAATTGCACAACCGTAACTCCCTCGGTTACTTTATTACTCTTACCTTGTATGTCTCTGTGTGTGGCACGCTTATTTTAGTAATTTTTCTGCCCTTTGCATCAAAACAATTACTATGGGTCATGATTTATGAATATAAATATGTTATAAAAATGTTGTTATAGAGTGAACAAGGAAATAAGACGAAGAATCAAGATAATTGATTCCCTGCCATCAGAGGAGAGCGCCATGAAGATCATCTATCTCAGGTCCACTGAGATAGATGAGAAATGGTCACAGAGATCACTGAGAGGATTCTATAAATGCAGGGACGAGATCATGGAGATGTTCCAGATGAGGTATCCTTTATAAATACACAACTTTCGGGACGCTATGTCCCTGCGGCATATGTTAGATCAAATATGTAGAGATAATCAGAAACGTTCTTTGACCTGAATGCCATTATGTTGATCGCCAGAACAACAATGGATACAACTATAACAAGAATTAAGTGGTATACATAACGATTCATGATTGTCTGGCACTCCTTTTAACTCTATTCTTCCTACTTATGTGAGCACTCAGAATAAAATATACTCCAGCGATAATGGAAACTATGGAAATCAAAGTACCAAATGAATACAATATTTGAACATTAAATAAACCTAATAAACCCACAACACCTAAAGTTAGAAATATAATTCCAAATGTTGATAGGAATGATGCCCTAATTCCTGCTTTTTCTGTATGCACTCAAACCACCCTGAATGAATAATCTAACCATCGCAGCGAAAATTAACATTATACCAATTACAAATGAACCTGCCCATACTAAGGATTTTACTCCCAAGTAAAATGCTAGAACCCCGAACGAAAATAAAGTGATTCCACTAACTAAACTCATCATGCCAGTTCTGAAAAGCCAAGGGGAGTCTTTTTCCATTATAAAAATAACTGCCACCCCAATAGAGGCTATGGAAAAAACCAATGGCAAAACTATTGGCAATGCCGATATGAAATTTCCATTAAACTTTAGGTTGTTAGATAGAAATATTGACACATATAGAAGAGCTAAACCAACAATATAAAAAAGAAGGGACTTATAGATGTTCTCATATCGCATATTTACTTCCCTTTTCTCAATCTTATTAAGCCCCAGTGCAACATTGAATTACATTATACGCATCCTCAGTGCACTCTCCTGCTTTATAAATACAATAGGCACACGCAAGAACATCAAGACTAAAGCATATAAGGCAAGCAGGTAACGTTAAAAAATCAAAGCAAGCTGCAAGACAATCTGGTAAAACTAGACACTCTGCGCATATCTCCTCAATGTCAGGAACACTAAGAACGCAATCCGTGAGACTCAATGCATTCTCCAGGCAACATGTAAAATTAAAATCCATTAAGGTCACCTTGTAAGATAGTTCCATCACATCAATTGCCTTCAATTTATTTCGATTGCTTTCATATGCTTCAGGAAATGCGCTCAGAAGAGACTCCATTTTACTGTAAATCCACTTTCTCTTTTCTGAGGCACCATTATCTAATTTATTTATAACAAAACTTAAGTCCTTTGCAACCGATAAAAAGTCTCCGTTATAATTTATGCTTATAGGTAAAGCGAAAAGGTCAACATGGGTTGGGTCCTTTGGTGAAACGTTGATAGATAGAAACAATGCACCTTTGTTGTTTTCAAGTGGAACTATATTCCCTTCTAAGTATATTATGGCCTCATCATCGGCAATCTCAAAGTATAATGAATAAGCTTTTCCAGACTGAGATATTTTTTTCTCTGAAAGTTCATAATCCATCTCTCGAAATGATAGGGTGTAATTTTGAGTTTTATCAGAAAAAATTAGAGAAATGTTTTTCACACCGCTATTAGCAAACGTTTGAGGCGTTTGAATTTTTGGGGAGATCTTTCTAGGTTTCTTGTAAGTAATAACCTCAGTTTTTATTTCATCTTTATCCTTTGTCACTCGTACTACTTCTGACATTGTGAGTTCCTGCTTTCTGCTACCCATAATAAAAGAAGCAAATCATCTTATATAAATATATTCACATTTATTAGTAAACCCTGTAGTTCAGGGCATTTTTTAATATATAGAAGATGCGCCGGGATTTGATTAACGTTTTGAGGGGATACTTACCAAAATAGCACAATCTGCTCTGTAGCACATTAGTCACATTTCAAAGGTTATTACAGGTATTACTTGTTACAAGTGTAACATTTTGGGGGCAGTGTCTTTTAGTTTAATAGGAATTACTGCTCTTCCAGAAGCTCCACCATCTGCTTATTGATTCCTTTCCTATCCTCCCGTTCATTTCGTGAGAAAACGTGAGACCGCTGTACTTCATTCCAATAGTCATAGTCTATTCTGCTATTCCTCCTTTCTTTTTTGATTAATACCATCTATTTCCACAACCCCTCATACTTTTCTTTCAGGTTATTGAGTTCCTGTCCTCCGCTCAAATTTGATACTGTTTTCAAGATAGCGGTAAACAAAGGCAAGAGCAATCATTATCACTAATGAAGGCAACGCCGCATACAGTGCAAAGTCCCTGAAACTAAGATAGGCATTTGCTACAAGCACATAAACTATGAAAAATATGGCCATCCCACCTATGATATACCTGTGAACGTGTTTTGAAACCATTTTTCACTTCCTCTTTGAATTTTCAAAGAGTTCTCTCATTCTCTCTTGTCTTGAACCGCTTTTTAGGCTTTTTATATATCCGACTGTTCCCACAATTACGATTACCGGTAACAAACCCAGATCAATAAAGGCCAGAACATGTGAATGTATGACCATTATCGCAATTGCTCCGATTAATAAAAACGCTATGAAGAGGAAACCTGCGATAAGACTCAAATAACTAACTGGTTTATGATATTTTACCACTATAATCATCCCACGTTAATGTAAACTATCTAGCATACACCTACCTTTTGGCATATGTACTCGGCTCCCACGCTACAACCGTAATCTGTTATTTCCTCTATTGCCAGGGCGCAGAGAGAGGCACAAATTGATAGACAGATAAGGTAACCGATTAAGGTTTCAACAAATAATAAGCAAATATCTCCTGCTCCCGCAACACATACGTCCGCACATATCTCATCCGAAGGTATGCCGTCTGCCAATTCCTCGCATATTTCCTTAACTAATGCCTGACAAATGTCGCATTGAATAGATGGATCATTGCTTGAGTATGTTTTATTTGATACCACTAATGTTGTGTCTATCGGTTTACTATTCCCGCAACAAGCTTTTCCCTCACTAATTCCTACAATTTTTAGCTTTGAATCATTTTTATTCTTTTCCATTGTATTTATGGAGTATGTTGCTTTCCCAATATTTTTTCCATCGAATATAGTATAGTTGATTGTGTGATTACCGTTTACATCTCCTTTCAATACTTGAGTTCCTTGAATTAGTTTTGGTTTCTCTCCCTCAATCTCTATAAAGATAGAGGCTTGCTGGATTCTTGCTCCCTCTTCCGTGCTTTCATCAAAATGAAGCACCTTTACGCTCTTAATTTTCTTTGCCATAAGGCTAATAATCAAATCATCATACATATATATTCCTATTTTGTATGCGGTCAGTCTTTTGTGACATACCATTATGTCCACTTCATACGGAGCCTTGAAATTAAAGGAAATAGTAACAAAATAGAAGATTTAGTTTTTGCTTAATTGAATTTTGCCCAATACATAACAAGAAAGTCGGTGAAATACAAGCTACACGTACGAAAATAGCAAATTCATTTCCACAATCCGCTGACCAGATACCTTTGAACAATAGAAAAGCAGCACGGCACGAGAACCCCCTCATATTCCTGTAATTCCGCACTAAGCGGAGCGACATTGTGCGGTCAAAATTCCCCTCCCCTAAAATTGCCCCCTGCAAGGGTGAATAATGTGCCCGAAGCGAGCCGGAAGTCTTGCGTAGCAAGACCGAGTGGTGTAAGCGTTAGCGGTGGGTGGTGTGAACACCAAGCGTAGCGAAGGTGTGAAACACCAGCCATACACCACGAGCGGCGAGCACAGGACACCACCCTGAAAGAGCATAGCGAATGAAGGGCTCTTCGGAGAAGAGTGCGAGATGGAAATCAAAAGAGGGGTGGATTGCGATAGCAAGACGGGGTGAATTTTGATTGAAGTCGAAGCATGGGGTCCTGTGCTCGGCGTGCAGGTGAGCTGAGGGCACATAGTAATGGGCGAAGGCTCAAAGAGGGGTGGCTGAAAGTCGGGGTGAATTTGAGCTGGAGCCTTGCCAATAGATACTAAAATCTGACGTGTGTTACTATACTTGATGACAAGAGCCAAGGACAAAATGATAAGCATACGCAAGTCTGATTTGGATAGCCTCCTGGCTACCATTGAGACTCTTGAAAACCAATACGTAATGGATCAACTAAGAAAGAGCGAGGATGACATTAGGAAAGGTAGGGTCAGAAATGCAAGAGAGTTCTTGCAGGAACAAATTTAAGTCGATGTTGGTTCTACTAATCCGTTATGAAGTGTCCTGTCTGCAATAAAGAAAATAGGAATCCTCCGCTTAAACAATGGGCGTTCAACGTATATGAGGTTTCAAGGTACAAATGCTCCGAATGCGGTAACAATTTCAATACCTATGTAGGAGAAAAGAATTCTTACACCATTCCAAAGAGTGCTGCTTAGGTATAAGCTAACCATGCAGAAAGAGTCAATAGTCCTTGAAACCCATGTAATCTCCCAGCGTGCCTCTTACTTTTGCCTTGGTGAGTTTGGCGTATTCCAGTATTTCGCATGTTGTAGCTCCCTGCTTTTTCATCTGTTCAAAGGTATTCTGGCTCAGTAATACATAACTCCAGGTACAGGACATCCTCTCCTCAGGGAGCAGTTCATTCACCTTGTCGATCCAGTCTATGGCTGCCAGCCTCTTGTTTTTCACGTTCTGATTGCTCATGTCTCTCTCTGATTTTGTCTCGACCAGATAAAGCTGGTCACACGCCTTGATCATAAAATCAGGGTAGTAGTGCGCCAACAAGCCATCGTCTCTTATGTAAATTATGTTGGCAAAATCATTGTAATATTCGTTTATTTTCACAAATGCCTTCACTTTTGAGTCAGCGTCTATAAACTCGATGAAATCCTTCTCAAAGCCACCACTGTGCGACGGATAAGCAATTTTTTCGTAAATGTTCTTTGCTGCAGTTATGGCATAAGTCTCCCTTATCCTTATTTCCTTCACCTCTGAGAAATATCTCTTTACGATTTTTGCGTCATTTATCTTCAGGTTATTCATAGAATCGTAAACAGCCTTGGCTATGTTGCTGACAACGTGTTTTATTATGCTGTGCTGTGTTATCAGCAAAATACGCCAGTTATTGTCCTTGAGCGGATCAAACTCCTCTTCAAACAATCTATGTCTTATGTATTCGTCACATAGCTTTGCTATCAGGGCTGAATTCACCTGCATTACAGGAAATTCTCTCTGCTTCCTTCCTCTGGCATTGACATGGATTACTGATACTGCATTTACTATTTTCTGAATGAAAGAATTGTAACTCTTTGCCGTGAATATATCCGCGGTGACAGTATATTCGCCAAAAGTCGTCTTAACAGTGAGTTCTTCGCTATAGAATGTATCTCCTTTATTCCTGACCAGTGGCTTCAATGCTTCCAGTTTAATCGGAAAAGGCTCAAGTTTTTCGACGGAAAGTTCAGGAGTCAAGAGTTCTTCCTCCTTCTCCTGCAATATTATGATCCAGAATAAGTCATAATCCTTGTAATTGGGTTTGAGGCCAACCTTAACCAGATCCCCAACTATCCTGTTTTTGTCCGGCTCCTGGGTAACTACCCCAACCATTCCCGCAAGAACTCTTTCGTAATACTCAATAAAATTGGGGTGCTCAACAACACTGAGAATGTCTATGTAGCTGTTAGGTTCCTCCTTCTTTACGAGAAGTTTTTCACGATTTTCTTTTCTTGTGTCATCATATTCCGGCCCTCTCCACATTAGTCTCAGACCTCTGCCTATGAGCTGTTCTAGGAGCACGTAAGAGGATGCGGATCGAAGCGGCACGATCACGCATATATTGTTTACGTCAAATCCTTCCCTGAGCATGAGAACAGAAACTATCACTTTTGGTTTTTCGTGCCTGTCTATGTCGAAAAGTCTCTGTTTTATTGCCTTCCACTCATCTTCACTTACATCTCCTTTCTTGTTGGAATGAATCTCCATTAGTTCATCATCGGAGTAGCCTTCCTGTTTCAGAAATCCCATAACTAATGGTACAACCTTTGTGTCTTCACACACAATGAGCATTTTAGGATATTTTGCGCTGTCCAGTTTTGTGAACTCTTCCTCCAGAATGTTGAGTTTCTTTACTCCTGCCCTTAACATCAGCTTCTGACCATCAGAGAGACTTGTTACCTGTCTTCCCTCGCGTTCCGCCTTGAATTCGAGGTCTTCCAAAGGAATGGAGCCGAACTCCTTCCTCTTATCGATGGCTACTGTTTTCACAAGTCCTTTTTTTATGGCATCAACAAGATCAAAGTTTACTATGATGTGTGGAAAATGGTTCTGTACTCTGCTCTGACCACTTCCAGTCACAATGTACGGTGTTGCTGAAAAATCCACCTGCATGAATCTATGCTTCTTGTTTTCCGAAATCTTGTCAAGAGCCTCCTGCCACTTCTTCTCTACCACTTCATCGGATTTTTTCATCTCACCTAGATGGTGAGCCTCATCATTGAATACAACAAGATCAGGCAGGCTGGCCAGGAATTCCAGCTCCCTTCCTCTTAAGTATTGATTGTCCAGCTCTTCTAGAGAGTGCCCTTGGGAGGTGCCGGGCGCAATGGGCAATAATTCCTTTACCGTTATATCTGGGCTGTCCAGCGGTGAGTCTGCGTCAATCGACTCCTCTTCCTCTACCAGAAGATGCCAATTGGTTATGGCAATAAGTCCATCTCCTGTCACCTTTTTCCCGATCTCTTCCTTCTGTGTCACACATCCCTGGATGAACCCGAACAGTTCATCCTTGTATGCCGGTGGTATGAATAGTTTTTCAAAGTTCCTGAAATCTGACTGCTCAAAATCTCTGCTTCCATCCTCCTTCCTCTTTCCAAGAAATGCGTCAAGCAGCCTTTCATATACTATTATTCCAGGGGCAACAAGGAGAAAGTTCCTGGAGTACTCTCCACTTTCACTCTCTTCGTGCCTTGAGTTGAGATACTGCCAGATCAACAGAGCATCGAGAACCCAGGTTTTCCCCGTGCCGGTTGCCATCTTGATGCAGTACTTGGGATGCTCATACTTGTCTCGCTTCAGGTCAAGAAGATCCATCTGCTGAACCAGGTCAGGGTAAATGGACATGTAAATCTCACCCACACTCTTGAGCTTAAGTATCTCGTGAATGTAAATTGTATTGAGGATAGCCTGCCACTGACCCTCATGAAAATTGAACTCCCTCTCTTCCGCAAAAATGCCCTCAGGGTTCCAAAAGTTAAGAAGTTCCTGGGTTACCGGGGATACTTTTTGCATAAAGTCTCCGGATTTCCATAATGTATTGACCTCTTCGCTTATTTTCTTCGCGAGTTTCAATGGGATATCTTTTGTACCAAAGGACTTTATGTTTACCATCAGCTTACCTCTTGCACCGCTGCACTTTCAAAGCCGAATACGTCCACGGCTTTGACACATACCCTTCTTTTTCCATTTTTTCTGGGGACTACAAGCTTCGCTTTTCTGTCCACTTTCTGGTTATCTTCATGGTTTTCCCTGTAGTCCTGCCATTTGCTCCTGAATACTTCGCCGTCATAATCAGGATCGATGCTCCAGTATTCAATCAGGCTTAGGGGGTCTTCTTCTATCACTTTCTCCAGTTTTTCCTTATCATCCTTGTCAAGAGGCAATGCGTCTGGAGAAAGCAAAACGTAATTCTCAAGTTCAATTTCAAGTTCATCTTGGCTCTCATCTGAAGCTTTCTTCCTTATGGGCTTTACACTTAGATATTGCAGCGACGAGAATTTTACCTTCCCCTCTTTTATCAATGTCTCATAATCCGCCTTATGCTTCAGTCTTTCCAGTAAGTCCGGTGGTATTACCAACACTTCTAATTTATCATCGTTCAGGCTTTCGATTATCCTTCCAATATCCGTTTCGAAGTTCCAACCCAATACAATTATTTTCTCCCAGCCACCCATGAATGACCCTCTCAACTCCTGAGCTCTCTTCAGAGTTGCATAGCCTGTTACCCTCGTGGGAGAATCCACATAAACCAATGTCTTGCTTTGTTTTATGTAACCAAGATTGTTTGGTGTGCCATCCCGCATTGGGAATGGCAGGGCACCATACAAATTGAGTACTACGTGTGCCAAATCACCTATCCTCTTGAACTGTGACCTTTCAAATTGCTCTTTTTGATAATCACCTATAGATTGGTATAGGAATGGTTTGGCATCTTGATCGATGAGACGTTTTCTGGTAATCATACAGGCAGGTTTTCCGAGATCGCACATGATCCATTTTCTGCCAAGTTTTTCAGCAACTGCACCTGTAGTTCCTGAACCCGCAAAGAAATCAGCAATGACGGAGTTTGAACTAGATGAATGCTCGAGGATGAGGTCTAGCAAGTCTTCATTCTTTTCAGTTTGATAGTTGAATTGAAACGAATAAGCAGTAATATCTTCCCAAATTGTGTCTCTTACCTCAGACTCTGACGCTTCCACTTTGTATTCTGGTTTCCCTGTATTAGGATTAGGTCGGAGCATGCCTGTCTTTATCGCACCATCCGCTCTATCTTTTGACCAACGCCAGTGATTTCCCTGTCTTGGTTTGAATCCAAACAGTTCATAATCCATCCCTCCTCTATATCCGGCCGCTTCAAAAGAATGCCATCGTTCTTGGCGCTCGTTATGTCTCTGAAATGGCTTGAATCGGGCATCCTGATTCTTGCTGTAAAACAGTATTGTGTCATGGCCGTAGTTAATTTGCTTTACTGTATCATATTCTTGTACATTTTTCTTGATTCTACGCACTATCACTTCATTTCTGAAGTTGTCCTTGCCAAATATGTCATCAATAATTACTTTCACATAGTGTCCAATATGCCAATCGATGTGGACATAAAGAAAACCTTGTTCAGAAAGTAGTTCTCTCATTAAGACTAATCTCGGTACCAACATTTCTAAATATGATTTTGTTCCATCCTTCCAAGTATCAGAATAGGCAAATTGCTCTATTACTGAAGGCTTTTGTTCGATGTCTACAGAAGGTAAATGTATCTTTGTTCTGTAATCAGCCTTGCTGTCAAACGGGGGATCGATGTAAATCAGGTCTATCTTTCCTCGCATAGAGGGCAACCCTGTTTCTGGATCACCAGCAAGGAGGGCTTGCATTGCAAGTAAATTATCGCCGTAAATGAGTCTATTGAGAAACTCATTGTTTTCTTGAGTCTTAACAGCCTGACCCGTGAACTTAGTTAGCCCTCCGATTGCTTTTGTCGGAAGCACTAATTCATTTGTCTGTAATGTTATCCTTTGGGATTTCGACAGGCCATCAAGTATCTTCTGAGCCTCTCGTTTTCCTTTCTCAACTATTTTTGGTAACTCTTCTATTAACGATCTTTTTTGGCCATTTTTGCTTTTTTCGGTTACCTCAGCTTTCTCCCCCAATGAATCGACCATAATAAACACCATAATTTTTTTGCTTAATTCTCTACTAAATCCTCTTTCTAAGCTCTCCCAATACAATAGACTCATCAGATAATAATATTTGTGACTCCATTGTATAATATCTGCCTATCTTCTTCTTGATGAGCGTGATGAGACCAAGATTCTGCAGGTAGTTCACGCTCTGGAAGAATGTTGACTTGCTCACGCCCCTGAGGAGCATGTTGCCTGACGCTGAAACTTCGGAATATGCCCTGTTCGTATCCTGGTTCTTGATCAGGGCCGCCAGTATCAGCAGATCACGGTCTCCGAGGTTCTTCAGTGTTTCGCCCTCCACTTCCACATAGGCCTGCTTCAGGGCAGCTCTTACGGAATCGTCGTCCCACTCGTTCAGCCTGCCGATGATTTCCAGTGCCTTGATGCCTATCCTTGCGTCGCTCCTGTAGTCCCTCACAAGCATCGCCGACAAGAGACCAAGAGACTCCTTGTCATACTTGTTAAGGCCCTCGTCGGCCCTCATTTTCAGTATTTCCCTGATCTCTTCCGAACTGTATTCATGGAATACGATGTGATCAGGCTGCAATGAGCTCTTAACGCTTTCATCGTTCATGTCCTTGTACCAGTATACCTTCTGCGTTAAGAGGATAAGATTGGCTCTGGTGTGTCTGGTTAAGTGATACAATATGTCATAGTCCTGGAGAAAATCGACTTCGTCAAGGATAACGATAGATTTTCCGGAAAGCATGGAGTCGAATTTGCTCTTCACCTCATCGATGTCGTGGCCTCTGCTGTCGATTCTCGTTAGCTTGCGGTAAATCTTTATGGATGTGGGGTTTTCTCTTGCGTTTACGTAGAAAAACGGTATGGATTTGCTTTCCTTGAACGCCGATGCTATTGTCAGCGCACTCAGGGTTTTTCCTGATCCCTTGGAACCATAGATGATTATGTGCCTTGGTAAATTCAGGTTCACATAATCAGCAAGGTCGTTTGTTACCTTGTTCAGTTCGCTTCTTATGAGGATTCTTGGTGGTTTGAAGTCCATGTCGAAGATTATTGCACTCTTTATGTTGCTCGTCTCTTTGGCTCTCTCCTTCACCTTCTCCTCCACAAACGATATGGGATCTTTCATGGACAATGAATCACCCTTGTGACTGTTTGATTGGACACGCAAAATTCTTAAGACTTTCGAACGAGCCGAATATCGCAGTGTTGTAAAATGGTAATTTCACATTTTGGAGAGAGAGTGTGAGAAAACGAGTGAGGTTTACGGAGAAGATAATGCTGTTCAAAAAATAACAAAATTCCATTTTTCTGGTATGTTATGTTCATTGTATCAGTTATATAATATATATATAAGAAAACCGCTGACGCGTTCGGCGACTCTCTCTCTTTCAGCGGTTTTCCCTCAGAATCCTCAGTATCGGAGTGGTGGAGCATTCCAGGGACTTCGCTATGGCTCTTGCTGATAATCCCTTCTGCTTCAGTTCCATTACCTTCCTTCGGTCTATGAAGCTCCCATTCCTGGTCTTCAGGGGAGGCCTTCCGAATTTGACACCCTTGCTCTGTGCCTGTTCCCTTCCTGCCTTTGTTCTGGAATTGATCATATTCCTCTCGAATTCAGCGAATGCGCCCAGAATTTGCAATAGGAGTCTTCCATTGGGTGTTGTGGTATCTATGCCTGGGTCATTGACGCTGACGAATCCTACGCCATTCTGGTCAAGGTATTCAAGGGTTTTCAGCAGATCGGATAAGGATCGGGCAAACCTGTCAATCTTGGAAACAATAACAATCTGGGGTCTCCTGTCAAGCGATTTGAGCATCCTCTCAAATTCCGGTCTCAGCGTGTTCCTGCCCGACTTCGCCTTGTCTTCAAATATCTCTAATTCGTAGCCTTTCTGGTATGTATACTGCCTGATTGCCTCCTTCTGCCTCTCGTTTGAGCCCTGCCTGACCTCTTCTATGGTGCTTGCCCTGACATAGGCGAAAGCGAGTGTCATTTAAATCATAGAATTTAGGGACGCATATGTTATTAAAATCCAGTGTTTAGTGGCGTTACTAAAATTACAAGTTTAGTGACAGCAAGGTCAGGAGAATGTGTGTCGGCTTTTAGAAGCTTCGAGGGACCTGGATGTTATCTCAAGATTGCATGAATTGTGCTGGCTACACCAGTCCTGACATTTTTTAGCATCTGACTCATCCTTGTAATGAAGTTTACAAATTTCACATTGGTAGGTGTTCTCATCCATCTTAGCCATTCGATCACTTCCTCAAATCAAGGTTATCTTTCTGCATTAGGTTATCGGTTAACCATTATTTCGTTAACCGTTTTCCGATTTAAGTCTCGCGCTCGCCATAAACATAGGCCTAAACGTGGTTAGCAACTGTAGTTTACATATATCTTCACGTCAAGTGGACCAGAATAACTATAATTGGGTGCAGTGATGCTGATGTTTAAGTCCGTTCGGAGTCCAGGTTGAAATGTTACAGGCAAATTATAAACTCTGTATTGGAAACCGGGGGTCATAGCGTAGGCATTGGTGAAACTCATAGCGCATGTAAGATTTGATGTAAATGGGTAAGCTCCGTTTACCGTTGACCCCGGCTGCATGTCATAGCTACCAGGGAAAGAGTATGTCCAGTTTGACCCTGTATATGGGTCGTAATAGTAATACTCAATATTGGTGACATGGACAGTGGATGATGAGTAACCATGAGAAAGAAAGAAACTTACTGCGAAAAAACCAACTAAGAAGGCAATTATTCCGACTATTCTGGGAGACTTAGAAGATTTCCTGATGGTGGTACCCGTCTGCTGTTCTTTTGGAATTTCTGTTTCTTGGCCTTTAGCTTTATTTGCATCCTTGGTTGTTTTGGTGTTTGACATAATCGTTCATCACTCGGTCTTGCAGGTTTGAGTTTTCGGTTAACCGTTACTTGTTCAACCGTTTCCTGATTTCCGTTTCAACGTTTTCCAATTCCTGTCCTTTCTCCTGAGCTATCTTCTCCAGATCGCTTCTCCACTTCTCTATGAGCTCATCAGGTCCGTAATACTTGGAATACAGTCTGTAGGTGTCGTATTGCCTGTTGGTGACCTTGAATCCGACGGTTTTCGTGTACCGATGTTCCGTTTGCTCAGCATTTCTCTCTAAGACATTGGCTGGCTTCTGAGATATAAGGTCATCCAAACCTCTTCGTTTCTTTTCGCTCATCGTTTCACCCTTAACCTGTTTTCTACCTCTTTTGCAAGCTCAACGTAAGATTTTGAGGCAGAAGCATCCTTCCTGTAAATTACCACTGGCTCTCCGGTCATTGTTGAATCGGTCACGGTAACATTTCTCGGTATTATGGTCCTGAACAGGTGCTTCGAGTAATGCTTCCTGACATCCTCAAGCACCTCATTCGATGATTTTGTTCTTGAATTGAACATGGTTACGACCATTCCCAGTATTTTTAGTGTTCGACCAAGCCTCGTGTTCACGAGATCCACAACGCTGAGTAGCTGTGTGAGACCTTCAAGCGCGAAGAACTCTGCCTGAACTGGTATTAGAACGTAATCTGAAGCCACCAGTGCGTTTATGGTGAATACGCCAAGGCTCGGCGGTGTGTCGATAATGATGAAGTCGTATCGCCTTGACAGCTTGCTGAGTTCGTTGGCAAGGATGTATTCCCTGCCCATCCTGCCCGATAACTGCACTTCTGCACCTGCCAGGTCTATTATGCTTGGAACAATGTCAATGCTGTCTTTCCTGAGTATGGCTTTCTCAAGGCCTCCATCAAGCATCACATCGTACATCGTCCGGTTCAGTTCACCTTTATTCACACCAAAGGAGGTTGTAAGATTGCCCTGCGGGTCGATGTCAATAAGCAGCACCTTGTGTTTTCTTGCCAGTACTGAGCCAAGATTCACTGCGGTTGTGGTCTTGCCGCATCCTCCTTTCTGGTTGGCAATTGAGATGATCATTGATGGAACTTGGAAGCAAAGAGTTATAAGTTTATGGTTAACCCGCTTGGATTAACGGTTAGCGGTTAACTGAAAATAGAGCGTGTGGGACAAAGATTTTAGGTTTTATCGTTGAATAAATAGCATGTCATTATTAGTCAGCGTGTTCTTGGCACTGGTTGCAGCTGCGATAGGTGCTGTTGTAACTTATTTATATTTGGACTGGGAGGGACACGAAGATAAGAAGGTAAAATATTCGATAATGGTTTTCCTGATCGTTCTTTTAGTGATTCTCTTTGCTATGTATGAAAACATTGTTTCGGCTTGGGTTAACAACCTTTTTACTTAATCTGCGTCTTAGTTTTTTCTGGTTCCGTTAACATTTCCCTCATGGAATCGATTGTCATTACCAGAACTCTCTCTCCAAGTCCCCGATATTTGTCGATTAGCTCCCTGTTGGGAACAACTATTATCACCCTCAAGTTGGTTCCCGCTATTCTTTCCTTCAAGTCTTCCATGCTGTGCTTCAGGCCCGTCTCGATTTCCACCATGAAGAAATCGGTCTCTATGTCAAATGCTCCTCTCTCTCCAGTGGTAGATATCCTGTTTACGGATACACCAAGCTCGTTTAGGATGTCAACTGCCTGGCTCTGCATCCCTGTGTGGAGATTAGAGAGGTTGGGGCTCTTCGAATAGTACATGACGATTGGTTTGCCATCCCTGAGGTATTTGACCCTGCCAACCTCGTTGTTGTTCTTCAGCTCTTCAAGGACTGACTTTATTCTGAGCTTTGCCTGATCCTTGCTGATTCCGTATTTCACCGATATTTCCTTTCCCATTTCGGTTGCATAGGACATTCTTTCGCTGAGAATATGCATAATCTCCTCCTTGTAGTCTATGCCCTTCCCTCTCCCTCCGGCTCCCTCTTCCATTCTTTCTTCCTTGACTGCTGCAAGGATCTTCTGCGTTTCTCTGTATTCATTGCCGTCGGAAATGTACGTCAGTACAGGAGCGAATGCCTGGCTCTCAGGGAATTCTATGTCCGTGAACTGTCTGGGTTGCAGTACCGAGACAGAAAATCTTACAAGCTGGTTGTAGGACAGTATCTGCAAGTCCGCATCGCCGAGCTTGAAAGTGAACTTCGTGCCGAAGTTTGCCCTCATCTCCGGCAGTATGTCGATGAGATTCTGCGTGATGATCCACAGCATTCCCTTATCGCGGATTTCGCGGGACATGACGTCAAGGATCGTATGATAGGATTTTGTGAGTCTGTGTGCCTCATCAATGCATACGAGAACGTCCTTTCTTTTGCGCTCTTCCATTTCCCTGTATATCTGCCTCAGCATAAGCTCGGCGTAGAAGTTCTGAGCCTGCTTTGTTGGCAATGTTGAGAAGTCGAACACGGTGCTCTCATTTGCAAGCTCCACACTGCCCATATCCTTGATTATGAGGCTCTTCACGTTCTGCTCTATCGCATTCAATGTTTCAATCTGGTTCTTGGACGCTGATTTTCTCTTCTCGCTGATTGTTTTCATGAAGCTCTTCCAGTCCGTGCTCTGCGACGCTATCTCCTGCAGAAAAGCTGGAGTCTGCTGCAGCTGTATTCCGGAGCTTATCTTCTCGCCGAAGAATGCCGTCATATAGGCCTCGGAGAAGGCGTTAATGTCCCTGAATGGATTTGGCAAACACTCTTTTGCGTCGATGACCGGGATCCCAAGGTGCACCTCATGGTCATCGGGCTTGAATGAGAATATGATCCTCTGCCTGTCCTCGAATTTAGAGAGAAGGTGCATGGTGAGGTAGCTCTTTCCCTGTCCGGAAACGCCCGTAATAGATACGTTCCTGTTTCCCTTGTGCTCAATGTAATCCCTGAGATTTGCAGCTCTCGCTGAGCATTCCTCACGCCTGAACTTGCCTCTTTCCATATCGGGAATAATGGTGTATGCTATGGTTGTGTGGCCGGCAAAGCGCTTCAGTCTCCTTGACAGGTCGTAGAACATTCTTTCCTGATTCCTCAGGGGCAGCTCAATGAAGGGTTTGGAAAGAACCCTTCTTGCATTTATAAGCTCTGAGAAGCCATATTCTCTCATAACCCTATTCTGGTCTTCCAGATATTTATTCATATCCAGCTACCTTTTTATTATGTATCGCCTGTGTGGATTGAGCGTTATTGTGTAGTGTTCCACCTTTACGGTGCGCGTTTCTATCAAGTATAGGAGGGCAATGATCCCTATGATCACTGCAAGAATGACGATGTAGACGAAAAGAATGAGAGCACAGTACAGTAGGACAAGGGCTCCTATGAAGGCCAGGATGAGGCCTGCTATTCCTATAGTCTCGTAAAACAGGTTTCCCGAAATTGTCATCGCAAACAGCAAGGACCAGAGACCCTGCCATACCATGCCTGTTACGAATACTATGACAGCGGTGATCACGAATCCAAAGGTTATTGCATCTTCGTCCATGATTACCTCTGCGCCCTGAATCTCCTGTTCGGGGTCAGCGTCGCGGATATTGAGGCCTCCTCACGCTTGAATATCAAACCTCTTCTTGTGATTACGAGGTCCATCCTCATGACAGGATTCGATTCGTATTCCACGTAGCTTATGTCAGGATTCCGCTCCATGAACTCCCTGATGGCTGCTATCTGTCTCCTGTCTTCGAGCTCATACTGGTTAACCGTGTTCTCGATTATGGTCTCCTGGAGTCTTTCAAGAGTGCCTTTCTTCTGCGGATTGGCCATCTCATATCTTACCATTTCAGGCGAGGAGCCTTCAAAATATTCAGGCTCACTGCCGTTCACAACCACTCTTCTTACTTTATTCATTTTCATTCCCTCCATGGAAGAAAGCAAGCCACGTTTGCGCCTTCGCCAGGAACTCTTCTTTGGCAAGGATGTCCGGCTCTGAAAGCAGTATCCTGGTCAGCGGATGATCCGGGAATTTCTTTGCGAAGTTTGCCTTCAGCTTTGCAACACGGACTCTTCTGGCATCTTCCATATACGTGTATTGAGAAGAGTGGCTTTATCCTCAAAAGATAGGATTAAATACTAAGGAACGGCATCTTTTCTTCTCTTCCCGTAGGTAAAAGGAAAGGCTTTCCAGTCCTTGTATTCGCTGGCATCAAGCTTTTTTCTGAAGAAACCGTAGTAGGTTCCACAGTTCAGGCAGTAGTATTCAGAGGTTTCCATGAAATTTCTTGCAAAAAACAAGAACTCTGCCTTGTTCATATCCTTAAGGATGTTCTTGAACCTGCATCTCCCACAAAAAAACACAGTTTTCAGTCTTCTGCTTTCATCAGTGCCATAGTAAAGGTTGGCTACCTTAACCCACATTGAGAATAGGTCGGATATCTTCTCCTTTGTAAGGGGGTCGTCATGCAGAATGAACTCCCTGTTGACAAAATACACTTTTTTGTTCTTATGGATGTCATACTCAACATTGAGCATTTTCCACTTCTTCGCGAGACCATTGATGTGGTTCCAGTAAAACTTTCTGTCCTTTCCAAATTCTTCCTGAAGTTTATCAATCAGCTTGGCTTGTATTGGCGTAATTCCAAGAAGGTTGAAAATATTGAGGATTCCAATCACCCTGGCATCCCAGATGTCGGGTAGAGTGTAGTAGAATATGCTCTGGAATCCTTCTACAAAATAGTTAGCCCATATCTCGTTCCTTGGAAGTTCCTTTGGTATCTTTATTTCGTCATTCATCAGAATGGCAGCCTCATTATAGCCTTTCCAGTCAGCAATACAGCCTCAAAGTCGTATCCCTCGCTGATATACTGCTCTATCTCATCTACGGGTATGACTTTCTGCTTCGCTCCGTTCTCCGTCATTTTCCCTCCTACCTTATCTCGTAATAACTGCTGAAAGTTCTCATTGCTTACGCTTGTAAGGTCTATCTTATCTATCTCTTCCTGCTTATAGCCCACGGCAGAAAGAAGCTGCTGCAAATACAGCCTTGCATTCTCCTCGGATACATCGCTTATCCTCGTTTCAAGGAATTTAAGGCATTTTCATTATAGTTTTCACGCTGAGAAATGTACAAAGATTCGATTGTGGTCAGTCAAACCAAAATCAAGTCGATTTCTTTTCATCTTCAATGTTAATGCCACTTGATGAAATGGACAGTGCGACAAAATGAGTGCTGTTGCCTATTACATAAGCAAGGTCAAAGAGATACAGGTAATTTGAAACGCTCTTAAATAAGAACGATAATACATTGATTATGAGGGTAACTATCGATATGATGATAACCAGAATGATGTGATATACATATCTGTTCAGCATCTCGCTTTACTACCTCCTATAGATTTTCTTGTACACAAAATATGCAGTGATGAGAATTATCATCGTGGGTATCACTGCATAGTAAGCAAATTCATTTATTGGAAAATAGTAGTAAGCAACTTGGTCATAAATGAAAACGGCTATAACGAAAGTGAGTATGATGTATCGAGGTAAGTTTGATTGCATCCAGTTCGCCCTACTGTTTTTTCCCAGATTTTCCAAATATTTCACTTGTTCTCTTTTGGAGTTTACCACTTTTTGCTCCTAGGATAAGGCCTATAGCGAGAACTACCAATGAAATCAGGAATGCCAGTCCTCCGTAGAGAAATGTATAAGCAAGAACAGTTCCGTTGGAGTGAAAGACTGCCCCGATTGCCAAAACTACAAGGGATACAATAAAAAGTACCGTTCCTACGGTAATTGTTCTATTTATAGCATGAAATTTTACCATCGCATCATCTCATTTATAATCATTCTTGAATTTCTTAATGAAGTCAAGCATTTGTTCCTCCTTTGATCCATGCTTTCCAATATAGTTGTAAAAGCCTTCCTCGTCTAATTCTCCGGCGATATACTTATTCGCAGCTTCGTTAAGTTTTCTTGTATGTTTTGTCGTTCCGTAAGGCTTCCTGATGAACAGATTACTGTATTCTACGGTCTTTCCGTCAGGGGATTTTACCGCACCTGGCAGATCAGAGAGAATATCGTGATCAGTTTTCCACATTCTGGTACCCTGAATCCTATTTTGTCTCACCACTCTTGTGAAGCCCCCTGAGCCGAGTATTCCAATAACCGGATTTACCCCATAATCTCGAGCCCTGAAAGCACCATATAAAAGAAGTGAAAGACCTATCCCAAAAGGTACAAAGAATCCAAGAAAAGAACCAAGATAACTGTATATTAGTATCTTTGGATACTTTAGAGAGACCACGAGATCGACGATCATTATTGCGATACCAATACTCACGTATGCCAGCCTATATCTCATCGAGATTTCACCTTAAATTATATGAAAGAATAGTTATTTAAGTTCTTATAGAGAACATCCAATTGCTTTCTCACATATATAGTCTGCACCAAGTTCACACGCTACGTGAACGCCAATATCTATTACTGTTTGAAGGACAACATCGCAGATCGATGCCACGACTCCAAAACAGACAACATAAACAATAGGGTCTTCTATGAATTCCAGACATACAATACCCGATGCCTCTTCGCAAGCCAAGTCCTCAGAAACACCATCTGCGAGAAGTGTACAGAGCACCGTTCCAAGAGCATGGCAGATAAGACACTCAATGGCATTTGGGTCTGATTTTACATTCGAGAGAGCGACATCTTTGTTAGTAGTTGTAACCCTGTCATTTGAGTTCAGTCCGCTTCCCTCAACATGGACAATTTTCTTCCCATTGATTGTGTCAATGTACTTTGTCTTGAATTTATTGGTTATTGTTTTCCCGCTATGCTGTATTACGTATGTAATCGAGGCATTTGATGAAGTTTCTCCCTCGATAATATACTTCCAGTTAAGGATTGCTCCAGGGCCCTCTTTAAATTGCACGACCGTAACTCCCTCGGTTACGTTTGTTGCTCCTACCTTGTAGGTCTCAGTATGTGGCACGCTTATTTTGGTAATTTTCCTGCCTTTTGCATCAAAACAATTACTGCAGCTCATAATTTATGAATAAAATCATCTTATAAAAATGTTTTCATATTATATATTGCGGCATAAGAGCATAGAAATAATCGCATGTTTCTGCTTTTGTCACTTTAGCTAAAGGAGTTATGTTTATTACTTTCATGCATAATGCGAACGAGAGCCTATAACTCTATGTACCTTCATTTATCGAAACCTATATAGTCGGACTAAAACGGCATTTTCATTATAGCCTTTCCGTTGGGCAGAACTGCCTGAAACTCGTATCCTTCGCCGAGGAGCTTCTCGATCTCATTCATGGAAACGAGCCTCTGCTTCGAGCCGTTGCTTGCCATTGCACCTGCTACTTTGTCCCTCAGCAGCTTCTGGAAATCCTCTGTGCTTGTCTCTGCAAGATTCATCTTGTCTATCTCGTCCTGCCTGTATCCCACGGCAGAAAGAAGCTGCTGCTGCAAATACAGCCTTGCATTCTCCTCGGATACATCGCTTATCCTCGTTTCAAGGAACTTGGTGCATTTGTTGTAGGACTCCCTCATTTCATCGATGATATCCGGCGGCAATCGCTTGTTTGTTGAATAGCGAGCCTCAATGTCGCCCTTGTGGCCCATTATGAACTGCCTCCAGGGATGCGAGATCAAGCCTTTCGATTCTGCAATGTCCAGAGCTGTTGAGAAATAAGCTCTCAATACATAAGGACGCATCTTCAACCCTGCCTGCTCTATAGCTTCCCTTATGTCCCTCGTTACAAGCGTTGTCCTCAAGAATGCATTCTTCTTGACGCCTCTGACATCGAACTGCAATAATGGAGATTCATAGGTGAGCTCTTCTCCCTGCTTTCTTCTCTCATCAAGGTATTCCCTGATGTATGTCGTGCCTTCCTCTCCAATGAAGCTGAAATAATGGTGTCTTGCTTTGCTCAGCTTGCTCTTAACCATAACTGTAGCAGGAATCTTGTCAAACTGGATTTCATCTGACAGCTTCAGTTCCTTGAGGTCGCCAAGCCTGAGGCCGTCGGTGCCTTCGTAATCTCCCAAAGACTCTGGTCTTAAGCCTGAAAATGCCATGATCGCTATGGCTACTCTGCCTCTTGAAGTAGCTTTCCTTAGAATTCGAGCCAGCTCCTCTTTGCTCGGAACCCTCTCGTTAACGATTGTTGGTGTTTCGTTTTCCCCTGCTATGTTAACGGTTAACTGCAAACGGATATCGTTAAACTTCAGCCATGATAGTATGACCTTCTTGAATCTTGCAATGTATGATCCAGCTTTGCCTTCCTTTTCCATCTTCCTGACAAAATCCGTAAACTCATAACGGAAATCCTTCTCGTTGGCTCTGGCTTTATTCAGGATTCCATGTGGTGTTGTTCCAGTAAGCTCGCAATAGTGGCCAAGATTCCTCAATGCTACCGTTGCCGTTAAAACTGATTTCGCCTTAAGGTTCTCAAACCATCTTCGTACATCCTCGTCCAGAAGCAGTTCACGATACTTCGGTTGCATGGTCATGAGAACATATCGACTGGTGGCATAATAAGTATTCGATTAATAGATTAAATGGACCGGTCGGGATTTGAACCCGAGGCCTCCTGCTTGCGAAGCAGGCGATCTACCGCTGATCTACCGGCCCATTCACTATTTATATATACGCATTTATGATAGATGCTTGTGAATATAGAACCAAGGGAATATCAAATCAACGTATATAAAAATTCGATAGACAAAAACACGCTAATAGTTATGCCCACCGGCCTTGGTAAAACACTTATAGCTGCAATGTTAATAGAGAAATTCTTCAAAGAAAATAAAAAGTCTATATTCCTGGCTCCCACTAAACCTCTGGTACTTCAGCATATGGCAACACTCGTAAAAGTTCTTGGCCTTAACAATAACGAAATATGCGCATTCACTGGTGAAGTTGATTCGCAAGAGCGTGAGTTAAGGTGGGTTACCGGCAAAATTTTCGTTTCAACGCCCCAAGTTGTGCTTAACGATATGAAATCCGGCATAATCGACATAACTAGGTTCGACTTGATCGTGTTTGATGAAGCCCACAGGGCAGTTGGAAATTATGCGTATGTCGACATTGCCTCAGAGTTCTTAGAATACAAGAAAAAGCTAATCATAGGATTAACTGCGAGCCCTGGGGGTGAAAAAGGAAGATTCCAGGAGATAGTAAAAAACCTTGGAATAGAAAATGTAGTAGTAAAAACGGAAAAGGATGAAGATGTTAGGAAATACATAAAAAGCATAGAGATGCACCTAATAAAGCTGAAGGAACCTGATCAGTGCGGAGCGATCAAGGATTTACTAAAGAGTGCACTTGATTCTGTTCTGAAACCTTTGAAGGATCAGGGCATAAAGGTTGGAAGGACTAGAAAGGATATGGCCGAGAGCATTCAAAACCTGATAAACAGGGCTAAAGAAGACAGATCCCTATTCCCACTTGTAAGGCACTTGACAGCTGCAATAAGGATCGATTATATAATAGAGTACATAGAAACACAAGGGCTAGATGTTGCTTATCAGTATGTAAAGGATATGGAGGAAAGCCAGGACCAATCCATAAAGCGCGCATACTCTATGATGAAGAGTTTAGACGATTTCCGAAAGGCCATAGAAAACATGAAGAACGTACTGCCAGGATATAGAAACCCAAAGATGATGAAGGTACTAGAGATATGCCAGGAAAAGGTTATTGCAGGGGAAAGGGCCATAGTATTTACTCACTTCAGGGCTACTTCAGACATGTTGCTTGCTTATCTGAAAAATTCGTCGGATAAAATTAAGCCTGTAAGGTTTATAGGGCAGGCAGATAGGGGGACTGATGTCGGCCTCTCCCAGGAAGAACAAAGACAGATAATAGAACAGTTTAGGAACGGGACATACAATGTACTTATAGCGACAAGCATAGCTGAGGAGGGCCTAGACATACCGGATACCGATGTTGTTGTGTTTTATGAAGCTGTGCCATCAGAGATCAGGTTCATACAGAGGAAAGGGAGGACTGGCAGGAGCAGGAGCGGCGAGGTCTATATATTGGTGTACGAAAATTCAAGGGATATGGCATACTATTACAGGAGCCTTAAAAAAGTCTCGATGATGAATCGCAACATAATGGAATATAGAGACGAACATCCATATACTAAGAATGAGAGACAGGAAAACTCGAATAACGGCCAGAGGACTATATTCGATTTTTAAAGTCAGTTTATTTTGCTTCCAATATCTGCTATTCTTGCTATAAGGGCATCAAGCTGGATCCTGTCGTTCGATCCTTCAACAATTCTAAACTCTGCATCAGCAAGCGCCTTTATTATTTCTATCTTCTGCTTCGGAGGTACAACGCTCGCCCTTACTATCGAATGGACACTTTTGACTATATCTATGCCAGACAAACCATCTTCTATCATCATCTTATCCACAATCTGCCTTGCCTCGTCAAATAATCCATTTATTGCTCTGGATATTAGCTTGTTTACGCTCTCAGGACTTGCATAACCTATTATCTCGTATATTTTCTTTGGTGATATCTCACCTGATGTGTAGACCGCCTGGAGCACATTTATGGCTTTCCTCATGTCACCACCGGAAACTTCAACCATTGCTTCCATGCTCTCATCGTCTATGGTGAAGCCTTCATTCTTTGCAATCTCGTTTAATTTCTTCTTTATAAACTCGTCTTGGACGGGCCTGAACCTCATTACCACAGTCCTTGACTGTATAGGAGGTATGATCTTGGAAGAATAGTTGCAGGCAAATACGAATCTCGTTGTTTCAGAATACATCTCCATTGTCCTTCTCAACGCCGCCTGAGCCTCCGCTGTCAACTGATCCGCTTCGTCTAGGAAAAGGATCTTAAATCCCAGCGGATTAGAAGGCCTTATTCTTGCGATGTCCTTTATCTTGTTACGTATAACATCTATACCGTTCTCGTTTGAAGCATTCATTTCAATGAAGTTTTCCTTCCAGGATTCGCCGAACAGCTCAATGGCGAGTGCAATGGCCGTTGAGGTCTTTCCAGTACCAACAGATCCAGCGAAGAGGAGGTGCGGGAGCTCTTTTTTCTCAACGAAAGACTTTAACTTTTGTATATTTTCGTCTTCACCGTAAATTTCAGATAAGCTTTTCGGTCTATACTTTTCAGTCCAAATTTCAATCATGGTGATACCCGAGCCATGAACATAATGAGCCAACACTATAATTTTTTTGCCTAGTTAGTAAGATAAAAAAATTAAATAATGTCGCTTAGTTTACATCGATATTAAAGGGTAGGCAGATATTTCTTGATCTCCCACTCACCTACGTAGGATCTGAATTGATCCCACTCCCTCTGCTTAACAGTTAGGAAGTTTTCATAGACATGGTCTCCGAGGATATCCCTCATCAGCTTGCTGTTTCTTAGGTGGTGGAGTGCTTCTCCTAGACTCTCGGGCATGGATGTTATGCCTTCCTGCAGCCTTTCCTCCTTTGTCATGTGGAATATATCTTTTTCTATAGGTTCAGGCGGATCGATCTTCTTTTCTATACCATCCAATCCCATGCCGAGTATTACTGCGAATTGAAGGTACGGATTTCCCGCAGGGTCTGGGCAACGCAGCTCCATTCTCTTCCTCGTCCCTTCGCCTGCAGGTATCCTGATCAAGGCCGATCTATTTTTGTTTGCCCAGGATATGTAAACAGGCGCCTCATATCCAGGAATTAGCCTTTTATAAGAGTTTACTGTAGAGGCAAGTATGGCTGATCCTTCGTTTATATGGCTGAGTATTCCACCAAGGTAATGCATAGCATAATCGCTGAGCCCATATTTCGCATTCTTATCGTAGAACCTGTTTACCTTTTCATCGAAAGACATTATGCTCTGGTGTATGTGCATGCCTGAACCATTTACACCATTTATGGGCTTTGGCATAAAAGAAGCATATAGGCCGTTCCTTTCTGCTACGTTCTTGATGATACTCTTTAGCATAACTATTCTGTCTGCCATCTTCAGTGCAGGTGCATACCTTAGATCTATCTCCTGTTGTCCGTATGCAACTTCATGATGGGCTGCCTCTGGCTGGTATCCAAGCTCATAAAGCTCACGTACTATTTGCTGCCTGATATCGCTTGCAGAGTCAAGAGGAGTATTATCGAAATACCCCCCATAATCGCTGGGTTCTGTTGTAGGATTGCCATTAGCATCCCTCTTGAAAAGGAAAAACTCAAACTCTGGCCCTACAAAAAATTCGTTCCCTTCCTTATGTACCTTTTCCAGCAACTTCTCCAGAACGTATCTTGGGTCTCCAGGGAACCTCGAGCCGTCAGGAGAGTAAACATTGCATACAAACCTAACAACACGGCTCTTTCCGAACTCATCTGGTAGAAGAGTATAACTATCCAGGTTCGGTATCGCCCTCATATCTGACTCTTCTATCTGCGCATAGCCTGCAACAGAACTCCCGTCGAATACAACACCTTCAGTTAGCGCATTTTCAAATCTATTTTTTGGGACTGTGAGGCTCTTCACGTTGCCGACAATATCTGTGAACTGCATCTGCAAAAATTCAACCTTATCTTGATCCAGCTTTTTAAGTGTTTTTTCAACAACATCTTCTGGCATAGTAGCGTATGAACATTCATCATTTATATTTTTATTTTTGAAATACGACATATTGTTTGAAAATGTTTAAATACTTAATATCGATATCTAGTTATCGATATCTAAAAATCGAGTTAGAGGTGATCGGATGTTTGGTGGAATGAGGGGTCCTTGTGGCCATCATGTAGATAGATCCAGAGGATTTGTAGGAATAAGGTACTGGATATTAAGGATATTAGCCGACGGCGAAAAGACAGGTGCCGATATAATGACTACAATAGAAAATCTGACGATGGGCAGGTGGAGGCCTTCACCTGGGGCGGTTTATCCCATATTAAGAGCCCTTGAAGAGGAAGGCTACATAAAGGGAACGGAAAGAGACAACAAAAAATACTATTCGCTGCTTGAAAAAGGAAAAGAAATGATAGACATGCTCGGGTTTGGAAAATTTTACGGGAGAGACGTCGAGACAACCAACCTATACGATGCAGTAGAGAGGATAGGCGACTATGTGAATTACCTTAAGGACAACTCATCTAAACTAAAAGATGACAAAGACGCCATAGAGAAGCTAAGAAAAATAAGGGATGATATCGAGGGGCTAATAGTCCAATAACTATCCCGATTTTTCTATTTTCTTTTTTAGTTCTGCGATTTCCTCCTGAATCTGTTTGTTCATCGGGTTCTTTTTAGCCTTTTCTTCAAGCTCTTCAAGCTTTGATTCTAGGCTTTTTTTCTTCCTGTTAAGATCCCTTTTGCTTAGGCCCATGCTTATCGATCAAGTATTATTAAGTACCGTATTAATTTTATTCAGTATATTTTTTAACATTTATTATGAAAAAAAATTTAAATATAATTATATACATGATGTAGCATGTTATCAAGATAATTGAAAATAGCACTCAGTGCAGCAATTGTCTTGGTGATGCTTTTTTCTGCAGTCTATGTCGCCTTCAACTCAAACGCAGGTCAAACAAATCAAAATAGTTTGAATTCTCTGTTTTCCCAGCCTTTGGTGAAATCCAACGACAATATTGCTAAAACAGTTGAAAAAGCTGGGTTCAAGCCATATGTACCTGTCAATGGAAGCATGGAAATGAACGTTATAATAGGGATAATTCCAAATAATCTGAATGAACTGGAGAACTATGCAACAGAAATAAGCATGCCCGGTTCCCCTCTCTATAGGCATTGGTTAACAACACAGCAAATTAATAGCATGTTCGGCAATTACCAGGGTGTAGAAACCGTATCCTCCTATTTCAGCAAACTAGGCTTCTCGGTTCAAGTTAAAACCCCGTTTGCAGTGGCTATATCCGGCAATGCATCTATGATGGAATCCGTGTTTCATACAACGATATACTATTTTACTAATAAAAATGGCCAAGTGCTTTTCAGCAATTTAAATTCTATAGAATTGCCAGGATCTGTGGCTAGGTATGTGCTTTCCGTTGACGGCCTTTCGAATTTCCAAATGACAACGAATCCTGTTTATCCAACATTGTCTGATTATACCTCTTCAGGATTGATCAAAAATTTTGAACCACTTTCATCTGGAACCCAATCCTATTTGAACCACTCTGATGTTGTTGGATTTTACGCTAAAAAATACGCATGGGTTCAGCTTCCGTTGACGAATGGACCTTATCCTGGTTCAAATGTAACAGGTTATACACCACCATTCCAGGCTCTTTTCCCATCTGATCTACCATGGATATACAATATAGCTCCAGGATTGAACGGAACTTCATCCACCCCTGGTGCAAATGGTACTGGAACAACGATAGCCATAGTAATGGGAACTGGATACATAAACGCAACACTTGCTTATCCAGCTTGGAATTATAACGATATGCTAAAGTATGGAAAAGAGGTCTTTGATAATCCAAGCCAGATACTCAGTAGGGTAACCTATCTTAATGCACCTGGCATAACTCATAGCCCTCCACCTGATCCTTCTCCATCCTTTTACGTACCGTATACTGACGGATATCTAGGCGAGTTTACACTTGATACCCAATACTCAGCCACTGTAGCTCCTGACGCCCATCTCGATATAATGGCCATACCTTCGCTGTCTACTGTAGCCCTTGATAATGCATACATCACTCTGTATGAGCTTCCCAATACACCGCAAGTAATAACGAATAGCTGGAGCGGTTCAGAAGATAGCTGGTGGAACATGTACGGTCCGTATTGGCAGTCCGCTGATCTAATGAATCTCTTATTCGAATTATTAAGCATGAAGGGATCAACCATAGTCGCAGCGACGGGCGATTCCGGCGGATACGACGGATATACAAATATGATATCTGGCGAGTTTCCTGGCACTTCACCTTGGGTCACTGGAGTAGGTGGAGACCAAGTGACGATGTTTAACAATACAGGAGTGGAATTTCCAGTCACCGGCAACTACTCCAGATTCAATGTAACTTTCGGTACTGCAAACTACAGCAGCCTGCCTCCATACTACTGGAGCAACTTACGATTAAACATTGTTAATATAGGGCTGAAACATAATAACGGCTTTACACAAACTTACTGGGACAATAACCAGTATGTAGTAGTAAATGGAGCTCCAGAGGTCATATCTACAGGGGCTGGAAGTGCAGCTTTAAGCATATTCTTCAAACAGCCATGGTGGCAGCACGGTTATTCAGTTCCAAATACAGGTAGGATGAGCGAAGTTGAAGTTTCCGCCGAAGCTGGATTTAACCAAACCGAGCTTGTTGATGGCATGTGGGGATCTTGGTTCTTTGGTGGTACCAGCGAAGCAACACCTACAACAGCCGGCATGATAGCTGATGTAATAAGCTATCTCAACGCAACAATACACGTGAATTATCTGGGCGACATAAATCCCCTGCTGTACGAAATTGGTAACGAGTACATGCAAAATCCTGGAAAAATGCCTGACCCATACTTTACCGTTTCTAATGGAACAAATTCACTTAGTGCACTAATGGTAAACGACTCCTATACTTTGGACGGGCCACAGAATTATCCGTCAAATTATTACACAACCGACAACGGGTATAGTATGCTAACTGGCTGGGGAACAATAAATGTAGGAAACTTCAAAATAGACCTCGAGCAATTTTTAACACAGCCATTCAATGTAACCGAAGATAACAGTACTGGAACTGGTACACCATTCTACGGCAACTTTACAGAATCCACATACATAACGATGGGCCAACCTGCCGGCCTTCAATACGGCACCCAGTATTTATTCAATGTATCTGGGAGCGTATCCGGCCTTACGAATATTCCGAAGAATCTAAACCTGACTTTCATAACATCAAATGGAGAATACAACCTTAATAATTCAAATAAGCCAGGTAATATGCATTTTGCATATAATGCGGGATTACTTAAAATTTACAGCGATACTTTTAACACCACCGGATTCCTAGAAGTAAATGGAACTTTCGACCACCGTTTAGCTTACTCTTTCACGTGGATAGGAAGTAAGCAGATTGCCAACGCAACTAATAATATATCCGTTGAGAAGAATATGAGCGTTAGCATAGCATATCCATACCTTATGGCAGGGTTTCCAGCGTTCGCTTATACCGGATTATTTAACGGTACTGCTGGTTATTTCGCTACGTACGTACCACCAATAGAACCAAACATGCAGATAGTCAACGTGACTTATAAGGGAAAACCTGTTTACAATGCCCTAGTACTGCTCACTTACAAGAATGCCTCAAACGAAATTAAAAACCTAACTTTCCTGCGTCAATATGCAATTTCATACAGCTTTACAAACCTGAATGGCAGCGCTTATCTTGATACCTGGAATGTGGCTGTTGATACTAAGGCTTACGTTTATGTCGTATATTCAGGAATGGTTAAGGAATCTAACTTTACCCTTACTCCCCAATCTACAAGCAGCATATTGTTTAATAACAGCTTAGAGAGTATCCTGTTACCCTATTACAATTTACTGCCAGTTTTCCAAGGACAGTATCTACCGTTTACCGTGAACCAAGAAAATGCAGAAGTTGCATTATACGTACCTGGATCCCTTAACTTCTACGGGCCGAGTACTCCCACCACAGTCATACCTTCAACTATAACGAATACAAATGCCAAAGGCTTTGTAAATTTCAAAATACCTAACTGGCTGCCTCCAGGCTCACTGCTCTACTTAGGGATCACTAATTCATCACAGCCTGTATACAGTGCTGCCAATGGCCTTATCCTAGATCACAATGTATCTTACCTTCCTGTATATGTGGCAGGAAGCGGACCAAGCGTAATGTTAGCCAGCAACGCTTTAACCAACATATTCGGTGTTCCGGTAGTTACTCCAACTACGTCCTTCGAAGCCGTTTACACCGATTCCTTATCTCCATATGGCGGCTACGTCAATTACATGTGGTATTCCGTAGATGGGATGACGCCAATTAGCTTCGGCCAGGACGGATATGCCGTAGCAGCTGCTTCACAGACACAGATATTCGGACTTAACTCTTCCATACCTTCCGGCCTCAACACACTATATGTATACTTTAATGATACACTTGGCCTAACTTACGAGACCTCGATGGAATTCTATTTCAACGCAAGCATACCCACCCCATCTTTAATGCTCAGTTCTCCCTCCTACTATGAACATGGTAATTTTAGTGTTTCATACAAGGACAACTTAAATCCCAATCTTACTATATTGAATGAGCTTTACATATCATATAATGGTAACATAATAGCTAGCGAGCCAATTACTACATCGTCAGGAGTGCTGCAAATAAATGGAAACGATCTACCGTACGGAATCCTTAACCTGACTTTTACGATCGAAACCGCTAATGGGCAAACAAATGAGACCTCAATAACAGTGATGAACCTTCCGGCAGACGAATACTACCCCACAGTGAATATCATAGCACCTGTTACTGGATCCTCACAAACTGGATCCCTCAATATAACGTTCACATACACTGGATTCGATGACACTGTTATACTTTACGTAAACGGCAGTTCTGGCAACGTTATAACCGCCAATGTCACGGGAAAGAACCTATACACTATAACAGAAGGAAAAGGCAGTTCCTCTTTGCCCGCAGGAAATTACACTGTAACCGTATTGGTGATAAGCAAAGACGGACAGGTTGCAAAGCAATCAGCAAACTTTGACCTTAAGGCACCCGTGGTTCCACCAGTCCAGAGCTCAATTATAATAGAATATCTAGTAATAGGTATAGTCGGTGGTCTCATAGTCGGATCTCTCGCAGTTGTAGCTGTGATGAGGAGACACTGATAATTTTTAAAAATTTATCTCCCAAACTTCTATATTTTATTAAATTTTATAAAGATTTATTAATCTTCGATCAATAAGATTTTGTGAAAGATGTTATAGTCATCGGTGCAGGCCCATCTGGTTCTTACGCGGCTTATAGGCTTTCTAAAATGGGTTTAGACGTCCTTCTTTTAGAAGAACATAAGGAGGTAGGGAAGCCTGTTGAATGCACCGGACTTGTATCAAAGCGTGTACTTGACTTTGTTAAGACTAGAAGTATAGCAGGGAAAGTATATGGCGCAAATATATATTTTCCTAACGGAAAATCGATCCACGTGGAGAAGAATGACGAAACTATAGTACTCTACAGGGACTCCTTTGATAAGGACGTAGCCGCAATGGCGATAGGCGCAGGAGCCGACATCCGGATCAATGCAAGAGCTATATCGGTAAAGGAGAATAATGATAGCGTAACCGTTAAGTATAGAGATAGCGGACAGCTTAAAGAAGATAATGCAAAGGTTGTTATAGGTGCAGACGGGATCAATAGTGTTGTAAGAAGAGATTTGTATCGGATTAGGCAGGAGAAAGTCGTCTCCACCCTCCAATACGACATGGCTGGAAAAATAGAAGACGAAAGGAGCGTTAACGTTTACCTTGGATCTAAATACACACACGGATTCTTTGGGTGGGCTGTTCCAGGCGGTGAAATAATAAGAGTTGGAACTGGCAGCTACAGGGCTTCAGCATACCCATACATGAAGGCTTTGTCCAAAAGGTTTGGCACAAACAGAGTGTTGGGAATAACCGGTGCTGGCATACCAATAAAAATTGCTAAAAGCCTTTTCACAAAGCGATCTGTACTTATCGGTGATGCCGGAGGCATAGTTAAGCCACTTTCCGGTGGAGGGATTTACACTGGAATTTTTTCAGCAAACCTAGCATCGGAAAGAGTAGCAAATGCCATAGAAAATGAAGATTATTCCCAGCTCAGGCATTACGATAAGGATATAAGGGGATCCATAGGAGTTGAGCTGAAGAAGGACGGATTTATACAATCAATATACTCCAAGATAGGGGATAGATCATTCGATAGGATATATGGCCTTATTTCCAGCGAGAAGATAATAGATACGATAAACAGATCTGGAGACATAGACTATCCGTCGAAGGTAATATTTAAAGTACTTATCCGCAATCCTGCCTTGCTGTACAGCATGTGGAAGTAAAGCAAAAACGCAAAGGCGGGTGCGTCATTGGGTAGATACAGATCGTTCTTCCCTCAAACATGCTGCGTGCTATGCGTTAATATAACGGTCAATGAACGGGATATTGCCGGAGATGTATACATATGAATTCCAGGGAAGTGTTATCAATAAGTACCCTCGTCTTTGTTACCTTTATCTGGGGCGTGACCTTTCCTATTATAAAAGACGTGTTCCTTTACTTATCTCCAGTAAACTTTCTTGCTTTGAGGTTCGCAGTGTCCACCCTTTTGTTTTTGCCGGTAGTGATTAAGAAGATAAAACACGTAAAATCTGAAGAATGGAAGGCGGGTTTAATAGCCGGAACACTGCTTTTTATAGCTTATTATCTGCAGACTATAGGTCTTCTTTACACGCAGCCTGCACTTTCAGGGACAATAACTGGGATATACGTTGTCTTTGTGCCTATAATATCCTATCTATATCTGCGCCGTCGCATTGCTCATGTGGAAGTCTACTCTTCAGCATTCGCTTTCATAGGCCTCGTTCTAATGTCCTACAGTGGGCTATCAAATGTTTCCATTGAACTTGGTGACTTCATGACGCTTGCTGCAGCTGTTTTCTATGCTATGCAACTAGTTTACGTTTCAAAGCATGCTTCACACATCGATACCTTCGTATTTTCATTCATCCAGATAGCTGTAGCGGCATTTTTCTCCGCTGTATTCATACCTACCTTCCCAGAGCCATTCAAAATAACAATTTATTCGGCGTTTGTAGTGCTATTTACGGCAGTATTTGCTACGTTCCTAGCCACTTATGTATATGTTTCAGCACTATCAAAGATGAACGTAACAAAGGTCGGTGTTATTCTTATAGGCGAGCCGATATTCGCTGATCTGACCTCTGTTATCCTTTATGGTGAAAAAATCGGGCCCATTGCACTAATTGGAATAATCATAATGATAGCGTCAATCGGCACCATATCCTATTTCGCCGATTGATCTCTCCCTTCGTGTATCTTTACGGCTATCCCGTCTGAATACTCTCTCAACTCCTTTCCAGAGACGGTGGCCTTTCCAACCGCCACAAGTTCTCCATTTTCATTTACTACAAGGGTTTCATTCTTTGCTATTATGTCTGGATCTGCATCCAATATAAATTTAAAGAATACGCTATATCCCTTTGCATTGTATTCGGCGCTCTCATTCTTCACAAAAACACGGAGATTTGGGCTTTTCGAGACATTGTAAAGCAGTGTCGCGCCATGAAAAGTAAGGGTAAAGAAGCCATCGTTCCTCAAGGTTGCTATAAGTTTATTGCCTTTGTCAAATACACCTCTTATCCTGCCAGTTTTTGATTTAAATATTCTCACATCATCCTTAAAGAAGTCCTTTCCAATACCATATCCGAACTGATAGTCGGCTATCGTTCTTATTTTTTCAAGGTCGAATGATCTTATTTTATCAGAATCCACACTTTCTCCCTTGTAAACCCGTATATCAAAAGGGGATATCGATTCGGATATGGCAGATACATCTGGATCAGGCTCCAGGCCTGAAGAAACCGTCTGCTCTATAGGATAAGTATTTTCTAGTTCAGCAGGTACCATTATGCCAGACCAAGGTATTAGGGCATTGCATTCAGTTCTTTCGTACACATCTCTCACAAAATTTAAGTTTGTATAGCCTGGCAGCCAATCTTTCCTTGAAAATACGTATGTCTCCTTCTTTTTTGATGTTAGATATTTGGATGTAAATTTCTCAAGTCTGGCTACATACGTATTTTTGGTTGAAAAAGAATCATAGAAAAAGTATGCTGCCTTCTTAAAGAGATCCTGGTACTTCTCAAGCATTTTCGAATACTGCATTACCTTAACGTATGCTTTAAGCAGAGAAGGATGTGATTTTGCTTTTTGGGCGAGGTATTGATCCATAGATTCTTCATAAATGCGTTCCCTGATCTCTGATATCTCCATGAATATGGCCTTAAGGTTATGCCTAGAAAGTTCCACAGAACGCTGCTCCTTTGGCAGTTCTTTCAACTCCTTTACAGTATATTTATCAAATAATGGGCTCCATTCGGGTATCTCAATTATTCTGGCGAGATCCCTCGTTCCGTCCGGATATATGAGCCTATCGTCTTTTGCGTACTTGACGTAGGAAGCTGAATCGAAAAGATCGACTCCAAGGTATACAGCAAAGGCAAAAAACATCGGATGGCCGCCGCCGAATAGATGTATGGGCTTTCCGAAGCTAACATTAAGCTTTGAGTTCAATATTATATCTACAAGCTTATCATACTCATATGATTCCAGAAGCGGGACAACACCGCCTATAGGCAAATACGAGGCATTTGTTGAATTCATAAGTTCCGCAGATCTTTTCCTTAAATCAGGGTATATTCCCCCTTGTATGGGACCTGCTATCATACCGCCAGCGTCATTTACTTCAAGCATCCTTCTATAAGTTTCGGTAATTGCATTTTCGACCTCCTGCCTAGACGATGAAGGTGTTGTAAATATGTCAAGTATAGTCAATATGTCGCTTCCGATAGTCTTTTGGAATTCAACAACTTGCCTGTTGTTAAATTCTACAGATCCATAAACATAGCTCTGGAATGTGCCCGAATCTGTCATTACAGGGCCATCATATCCGATTAAAGAGTGTACCCCGTATTTTTCGGCCTCTTCACGTAATCTATCGTTCCTCAATATAATGTAGCTGTTTGTTATAACACCATGGACTCCATATTTTTTCATCTCTTCTGGAGTTATATCCATTATGTTTGGGTTTATAACTGGAAGGACCGTAGGAGTTTCTATCGTACCGTGAGGAGTATCAAATCGTGCTATCCTGGCTAGGCCGTCCCTCTCCCTTATCTCCATATTGATCTACGCATAGTAATATCTATTTTCTTCTTTCTGAAGGCGGTCAAGGCTGCTGCCTTTCTTGTTTATCCTTGGCCTATTGGAGCTCTGGTCCCGCCTAAATGTGACGCCTACCATCTTCAAGAATCTGTTCATTCCTTCTTTCATGTCCATAGGACCATCTGATGCGCCGTGGGAACCTGGCTCTCCTGAGAACACTATGAGGCTATCTGAAATAAGATCTATAAGGTATATGTCATGATCGACGACCAGTGCAGTTTTCTTTGTGTTTTCCATCACCCTCCTTATAACCTTTGCAACAACCATCCTGTAGGATGAATCTAGATGGGCAGATGGCTCGTCTATCAGATATACGTCTGCTTCCCTTGACAGAGTAATTGCTATAGACAACCTTTGCATTTCGCCACCGGATAGGCCATCAACTGGATTTTCCATGATATCCGGTATATTCAGAGGGTGGAATATTTCATTCTTTACGTACGTGTCTTCAGCGCGGTCCTTTAAAGCAGATGCTATGAGATCCGATACTGTACCCTTAAAATCAGTTGATATATATTGCGGCTTGTAAGAAACCTTTACGTTCTGAGATATAGATCCTTCGTCTGGATTCATTACCCCGGCAAGCATCATTACGAATGTGCTCTTACCTAGCGCATTCCTGCCAAGCACACCAGATATTTCTCCCGTATGTATTTGGCCAGCATGCACATCTAGAGAGAAGTCTCCTAGTTTTTTCTTGATATCAGTCCATGTTATGAGAATGTGTTCAAATTTATCACGCTTCGACGATTTCTCCTCAAATTCGATAGGATAGCTTCGAATTCTTACGTTTTCTTCCCTGAGGAACCCTGACAAATAGGCATTTATTGCCCTGTTCGTACTCAATGGTTCAGAAAAAATACCATAAACCCCAGGGTCTCCATAAACAATGTTTACGCTGTCTGCCAGCCAATCAAGTATGGCAAGATCATGCTCAACTACTATGACCGTTTTTTTCTTGGATAGATCCTGTACTATGTTAGACACGTTGAGCCTTTCACCTATGTCTAGGTATGATGTCATCTCATCGAACAGATATATATCAGCCTCTTTTTCTAAAGTTGTACCTATGGCCAGCTTTTGCAACTCTCCTCCAGAACACTCTTTAACATCTTTTGATAGCGCATTTTCAAGATTAAGGAGAGATACGACTTCATCAAAGTTACCGTTCTCGTTGTTCTTCCTTAGTATCTCGCCTATGGTTCCACTTACCACTTTCGGTATATAGTCCACATACTGATTTTTAAGCACAGCTCTCTTATTCTCCTCGTACAATCCCTTAAAATAGGCGCCCATTGTAGTTCTCGCAAATCTATCAATAACTGCGTCCTTTGAGGGGGGCTTATCATAATTGCCCAGGTTAGGCACAGTGATTCCAGAGAGTATGTTAAGAGTTGTAGTTTTGCCTAGGCCGTTTTGCCCTAGTATGGCTGACACTTTACCAGGTACAACAGTTGGAAGAGAATATATCCTGAATCCATTGACCCCATATCGGTGGAATACATTTTTATTCAGCTCATCTGGAAGCGTAACTATCCTTATAGCTCCAAACGGGCATCGCCTTATGCATATGCCACACCCAATACATAAGGTCTCTGATATTAAAGGCTGCCCATCTGGGTCTGGGAAATCTATAGCCATAACATGGTTTCTAACTGGTGGGCAGTAGTATTGGCATTCGTGATGACACTTTTTAGGATGACATCTATCCTTGTCAAGAACTGCTACGTGCATAAAAACCAACTATTGAGCTACTTTCCAATAATCATCAGGTATTTCTTCATAAATTTTGTATTCTTCGTTAGATTTATTCTTTGTGGTATTTATCCTCATATTGGCGAGTTCTATTATTCTGGGTATATTAAGTATCCAGTAATGTATTCGCCACTCTCTTCCGTCAAACAGTGTAGTTTCCTCTCTTTCTGTTTGAAGGACGCCTATATCTTCCATTGTATAAAAAGAATCCCGATCTTCGGGTTCAAGCATATTATCTATAACACGATCGTTATAACCAAAAAAATTTATTATATGCTCAGCAGCCTCCATGGCTTCTTCTTCGCTCATCCGCCGGTCTCGGAGGCTGAGCCCAGTGCTAATTGCCTTTGAAAGCTCTTCTAGTGTTGTATAACCTCTAATACCGGACTTCTCTGGCTTTGCCTCCTTACTATTCATGCTAACCTCTTCAATAATCTGCATAGGAAATTAGTAATTACAAATTTATAGTTAAGCTTATCGTGTAACACCTATAATTAAACGGAATTCCGTATATAAGGGTTGTTAAGATGCTTATACATTTTTGATCTATTTAG